>NZ_JAMYQF010000040.1:0-62854 GCF_040320745.1 Mesorhizobium sp. M0621
CCGACACGCCGCTCACTCGCTACAGCGCTACTAACGGCGCGCTCGTGAGCGGCTTCGCTACCGCCGAGCTACACCACCTGATGGGACACGACCCCTGCGAGGCGCGTGGTGTGAGCCGATATCTAGCCACGAGCGCGGCGTTCTGCCTTCAGGCCGCGTATAAACTCAGCGGGTTCGACTTCCACCGGCTTGCCGCTGGCTATGCCCTCAGCATAGGCCCGTTTCAATTGTTCGAGTTCCAAGGCCCGCAATTCTTCGCGCTGCTCCCACAGACGAAGGGCGTCACGAACAATCTCGCTGTTGGAGGCATATCCTCCGCCTTCGACGGCGCTTTGCAGGCGGGCGACCTGCTGAGGGGTGAGGGAAATGGTAAGGGTACGCATCGGTTCGGTTTTCATTCCAAACCTGTAGCACATCTAACAAGAACTAACAATATTTGTTAGGAATTACGATCGCACCTTGCCCTGCTGCGTCGCGGCAGCAGGGTGATCAAGGCAGGATTTCCTACCGCAACGCCGCCGCGATATTGCCGCCGTCGACCGTCGTCACGTCGGCGGTGGTACGATCGGCTAGCGCGTGGTGCAGGAAGGCCTGCGCCACGTCCTGCGCCGTCACTTCCTGGCCGAGCAGATTGCCGGACATGTAGTCCTTCTCCGACACGCCGCGCGCGCCCGAACGGCTGGCGATCATGGCGTCGGTCAAAAGACCCGAGCGGATGCGGTCGGCATTGACGGCGTTAGAACGGATGCCGTGCACGCCATAGTCGAGCGCGTACTGCCTGGACAGGAACAGCGTCGCCGCCTTCGGCACGCCATAGGCGCCGAATTTCGGCCCCGGGTTGACCGCCTGCTTAGAGGTGTTGAACAGCAGAACGCCGCCTGTGCCCTGTTCGAGCATGATGCGCACGGCATTCTGCGCCACCGACTGGTGGGCAAAGAAATTGAGCTCGAAGCTTTTGCGCAAAAGAGCATCGTCGAGTTCGCCGATCCGGCCTTCCCAGGCAGCACCTGCATTGGACACCAGGATGTCGACACCGCCGAACACGGCGACCGCTCTGTCGAAGGCGGCACGCACCTGAGCCGGATCGGTAATGTCGGCGGCGACACCGATCGAATTGTTGCCGGCTTTCTTCGCCGCCTCTGCGGCCTTTTCGGCATCGAGATCGACGACGACGGCATGAGCGCCATTGTCGGCGAACAGTTTTGCCGTCGCTGCACCGATTGCGCCGGCGCCGCCGGTGATCAGCACCACCTGGCCGGTCAGCGGCTTCGGTTTGTTGGAGGCGAGCTTGGCCTGTTCGAGCGACCAGTATTCGAGCGGGAACAGGTCGGCCTTGGAGAGCGGATGGAACCGGCCGACCGCCTCGGCGCCACGCACTGCCTCGATCCACATCTCGCCGACATCCGACGCGATCTTCGCGTCCTTCAGCGTGCGGCCATGGCCGAACATGCCAAGGCCCGGCACCAGCGTCAGCCGTGGCATCTGATCGAGCATGGTGCGCTTGACGTCGTCGAGCGCGTCATTGGTCTCGAAATAGGCGCGGTAATCCTTGGCGAAGGCGTCAACGTGGCTCTGGATCACAGCCCTGTAGTCGCCGGCCTTGTCTGCATCGGGCGCCGGCAGCGCCATCGGCCCGGTCTTGATGCGGATCGACAGATCGGGCGTCGACACGCCGCGTCCAGCATAGTCGGCAATCTCGGCCGAATTGATGAAATCGACGATGTCCGGCGAAGTGCGGAAGTCGCTGATCATGCGGTCGAAGCGGCCTTCGCCGCGCGCCACGGCGACGGCGCCGCGCAGCATCGGCGCGATGGAAGCCGGTGTCGCGAGTTTTGCCGGCAAGACTGCCTTTGCTGCCTTCGGCTTGCCGCTTGCGGCGATGTGGTCCTCGGCGACATTCACATAATGGATCATCCGGTCGTAGGCCTGCCTGGCGTCGTCGCCGAAGGTGAAGATGCCATGCTTGTCGAGGATCAGGCCCTCGACCATGGGGTCGGCGTCGAAGATATCGGCCGCCGCCTTGGCGAGGTCGAAGCCAGGCATGATGTAGGGCACATAACCCATCTTGCTCCCGAACACCGTCTTCACCAGTGGCTTCGAGTCTTCCTGGTCGACGATGGCGAGGATGGCGGTCGAGTGCGTGTGGTCGACGAATTTGTGCGGCAGGAAGGCGTGCAGCAGCGTCTCGACAGAAGGGTTGGGCGATGACGGGTCGATGAGGTTGGCGCGTTGCAGGGCAACCATGTCCTCGTCGGCCAGTTTGTTCAGCGCGCGCGCCTTGAGCAGCGGCTTGAGCTTGACCGCCGGCAGGCCCTGCGGCTCGATGACTCCCATGTCCCAGCCGCTGCCCTTGACGCACAGCACGTCCCACTCGTCGCCGACGAGATCGGTGGCTGTCGTCTTGCAGGATGTGTTGCCGCCGCCATGCAGGACCAGCCTTGGTTCGCCGCCCAGCAGCCGGGTCGTGTAGACGCGCAAGGCCAGGTCGCGGCCGACGCCCTTCTTTGCATAGTCGGCAACGAGCTTTTCGGCTGCATCGTCATTCCAAAGGTTCTTCATGTTCGCTTCGTCCGGTTGCTGTCTTTGATGGTGAAACAGGAATGCCGCGACGCTTTGATGACAATGCGCCGACGGCGGGGATGGTGGTTCCTAGGAGGCCTTTTCTGTTGCCGCGTGGGCATGATCCAGGAGCCGCTGTGCCATGCGCGCGCCGACCACAAGATGCGTGCAAAGTCCGCCCGCGATGGCCGCGAGCAGCGGCTCGAACTTACTGTCCTCCTGCACCACCATCAGCCGCCTGGTGATGGCGCGCAGTGAGGACAGTTCGGCGGAGATCACACGGCGGTTGTAGCTGCAGTCGAGCGGCTTGCCCTGCGCGTCGATGATCTGCCCGGCAATGACGCCGGCCGCACCCTGCCTGCGCAGCTCCGCCATTTCACTTGGTGTCAGCGCGCCGCATTTGACCAGATGGCTGTCGGCGTCGACCGCGCCGACCGAGTACAGCGCCAGGTCGCATTCGCCGACGCCCGATAATTGTTCGCGGATCACCGGTTCGGCACGTAGGGCGCGTGCCAGCTCTTCCGTCGACAGCACCAGCGGTGCGTAGAAATTGAGCCCCTTGGCGTTAAGGCGCCGCGCAATCTCCATCGTGCATTGATCGGGCCGATAGGAATAGGGCGCACCGAGATTGCCGCAGAGCTGCACCACCGTGACGTCCTGCAGGTCGGCATAGGACATGATGTCGGCGATCATATAGACGGTCCGGCCCCAGGCGACGCCGATGCGGTCGCCCTTCTTGACCAGTTCGAGAAAGACGCTTGCCGCCAGTACGGCGATTTCCGTCGACGGGTCGGCGATATGGTCGTTTTCCGGCGCGATCCAGACGGCGTCGAGGCCCAGCGCATCCTCGAGCTTCCGCGCCAGCACGTCGTCGGTGAAAAGCTGGGTCGAGGTCGAGATGTTGACGATGCCGGTCTCGCGCGCCTTGCGCAGATACATGGCGACCGAGGCACGGGAAATGTTAAGCTGGCTCGCCACCTGGTCCTGCCGCAGGCCATGGGCGTAGTAGAGCCAGGCGGCCTTATGGATGAGCTGTTCTGCTGGTCGGATCGCCATGCCGTCTCCTCGGCTGACATTATTCATGGCTCTCGACAAAAGTCAAACTCGGCAAGGGTATGCAATGCCCTTCCGCCCTGCGAATCTGGATCATCATTGCGCCAAATGCGCTCCAACGGGGCATCGTTGATGGTGACGCGGCCCGAGCCTGTGATTAGAAGGTCCTAGAGAAAAGCGCGGGGAGCATGTGATGGGCAATCCTTACGAACAGGATCTCGACAAGAACGCGGCCAACCACCAGCCGCTGACGCCGCTCACCTATCTGGAGCGCGCGGCCAGGACCTATCCCGACCACATCGCCATCATCCACGGCCGCCAGCGCATCGACTATCGCAATTTCTGGCAGCGCTCGCTTAAGCTTGCCTCGGCGCTGGACAAGCGCGGCGTCGGCAAGGGCGACACGGTCACCGTCATGCTGTCCAACACGCCGCCGATGCTGGAGGCGCATTTCGGCGTGCCGATGACCAAGGCGGTGCTGCATTCGCTCAACACCCGCCTCGATGCCGCGGTCATCGCCTTCCAGCTCGACCACGCGGAGACCAGGATACTGATCGTCGACCGGGAATTCTCTAGCGTCGTCAAGCAGGCTCTGGAACTGGCCAAGGTCAAGCCGCTGGTCATCGACTACGACGACCCCGAATACGCCGCCGACGCGCCATATCCGAAAGGCGAGCGCATTGGCGCGCTCGACTATGAGGATTTCGTCGCCGGCGGCGACGCGAACTTCGCCTGGTCGATGCCCGACGACGAATGGGACGCCATCTCGCTCAACTACACCTCCGGCACCACAGGCAATCCGAAGGGTGTCGTCTACCATCATCGCGGTGCCGCCCTGATGGCTTACACCAACACCATCCATGCCGGCATGGCCAAGCACGCCGTCTATCTGTGGACGCTGCCGATGTTCCACTGCAATGGCTGGTGCTTTCCCTGGACGCTCGCCGTCCAGGCCGGCACCCATGTCTGCCTGCGCTGGGTGCGACCGAAGCCCATCTACGATGCGATTGCCGACCTCGGCGTCACCCATCTCTGCGGCGCGCCCGTGGTCATGTCGGTGCTGATCAATGCGAAAGACGAGGACAAGCGGGAGTTCCCGCAGACGGTCTCCTTCAACACGGCCGCCGCATCGCCGCCGGAAGCCGTGCTGTCGGGGATGGCCGATGCCGGCTTTGCCGTCACCCACCTCTACGGCCTGACCGAGACCTATGGCCCGGCGGTCGTCAACGAATGGCACGGCGCCTGGGACGATCTCGAAAAGGGCGAACGCAGCGCCAAGAAGGCACGGCAGGGCGTACGCTACGCGGCACTCGAAGGCCTGACCGTCATGGATCCTGAGACGATGCAGCCGACGCCAGCCGACGGCCAGACCATCGGCGAGGTCATGTTCCGCGGCAACATCGTCATGAAGGGCTATCTGAAGAACCGCAAGGCCAGCGACGAGGCCTTTGCCGGCGGCTGGTTCCATTCCGGCGATCTCGGCGTCATGCACGCCGATGGCTACATCCAGCTCAAGGACCGCTCCAAGGACATCATCATCTCGGGTGGCGAGAATATCTCCTCGATCGAGGTCGAGGATGCGCTCTACAAACACCCCTCCGTCGCCTCTTGCGGTGTTGTCGCCAGGCCCGACGACAAATGGGGCGAGGTGCCCGTCGCCTATGTCGAGCTGAAGCCCGGCAAGAGCGCGACCGAAGCCGAGATCATCGACCACTGCCGCGCGCTGCTTGCCCGTTTCAAAGTGCCGAAGGCGGTGATCTTCGCCGAAATCCCCAAAACCTCGACCGGCAAGATCCAGAAGTTCCGGCTGCGGGAAATGGCAAAGGTCGCCTGAAACGCCGACGGCCTCTCGCGGAAAATATTTTCAGCAGTCCGCATCCTCGGGTAGCTTCGTGACGTCTACCGACTGTCACCATCTGTCACCAATCGTACGCGTACATCGAATCCGCATTGACAGGCTGCCCATTTCGATTTACGAGTGATGAAAATTGAAATTCGTCACTCGTAAATTGACAGAGGATCATGTCCGAAGCCGCCACCATAGCCGCCGATGCCGCTCGCCAGGAGAATGTGACGCGCATTCTCGACTGCGCAGAGCGCCTGTTCCGGCACTATGGCTATGGCAAGACCAATGTCGCCGACATCGCCCGCGAACTGGGCATGTCGCCGGCCAACATCTATCGCTTCTTTGCCTCCAAGGTCGAAATCCACCAAGCCGTTTGCGGCCGGATGCTCGGTGCTAGCTACAAGATGTCCTACGAGATTGCCCATCTGCCGATCAGCGCCGAGGAGCGGCTTCGGCGCTACATACATGCCCAATACAAGATGACGATGGAAGTCATGCTCGATGAGCAGAAGGTCCACGAGATTGTCATCGTCGCGCTCGAACGGGACTGGGGCGTCATCGACAAGCATGTCGACAGCATTCACGACCTGTTTGCGGACGTGATCCGCGACGGCATCGAGGCCGGTGAGTTCAGGGAACAGGATCCGGTGACTGCGTCGCGATGCTTCGGCGCCGCCACCGTCATCCTCTGCCACCCGCAGATGGTGGCGCAGTGCCTCGCCAAGACCAACCGGGCGATGCCCGACGACCTGATCGACTATGCAATCAGGGCTCTAAAGAAATAGCTGCCGCCCGCCGGGCGTCTGTGTCGACAATTCATCTCCAGTTTCGGGAGTGCCAAAGTGTCTTTGTCCAGTTCCATCCTCCGCAAGCTGCCAGTTGCCGGCCTGATGGCCGCGGCGCTCGGGCTTGCCGGCTGCTCGCAGGAGAAAGCCGAGGTCAAGGATATCATCCGTCCGGTCAAGGTCGTCGAGATCGCCCAGGCGCATGACACCCGCACGCTCTCCTATTCTGGCT
Source organism: Mesorhizobium sp. M0621 (assembly GCF_040320745.1). Classification (NCBI taxonomy): domain Bacteria; kingdom Pseudomonadati; phylum Pseudomonadota; class Alphaproteobacteria; order Hyphomicrobiales; family Phyllobacteriaceae; genus Mesorhizobium; species Mesorhizobium sp. M0621. Next base: position 6,476 of record NZ_JAMYQF010000040.1, read on the forward strand.
CGGTACGGGCTCGCACCGAAAGCGCACTGGCTTTCCGCGTCAACGGCAAGATCACCGAGCGCCTCGTCGACATCGGCCAGCATGTGGCCTCGGGCGACGTCCTCGCCCGGATCGATCCCATTGACTACGATCTTTCGGTCAAGAGTGCGCAGGCAGCGCTCGATGCCGCCGATCGGCAGGTCGAGACATCGGAGCTTGCCCGCAAGCGCGCCGAACAGCTATTTGACAAGAAATTCGCGCCGAAATCGCAACTCGAACAGGCAACGCTGAGCTATGACCAGGCGGTCGCCACCCGCGATTCCGCCCGCTCGACGCTTGCCCAGGCCAGGAACCAGGTTGGCTATACCGACCTCAAGGCCGACAGGGACGGCATCATCACGGCTGTCAGTGCCGATGTCGGCCAGGTGGTCGGCTCCGGCTCGCCGGTGGTCACCGTCGCCGTCGACGGCGAAAAGGAAGTGCTGATCGCCGTCCCGGAGATGGAAATCGCCGAATTCAAGCCGGGCAAGGTCGTGAAGGCGGGCTTTTGGTCCGACGACGCGCTGGCGCTAGACGGCAAGGTCCGTGAAGTCGCCGGCAGCGCCGATCCGCAATCGCGCACCTTTGCCGTCCGCGTCAGCCTGCCCAAGGATCCGCGCGTGCTTCTCGGCATGACCGCCAGCATCGAAGCCTCGGCGGCCAATGAGCGGCAGCTCGTCTCGATCCCGCTGAGCGCACTGGCCGAGCAAGGCACCCAATCGATCGTTTGGACCGTCGATCGTGGCGCCGACACCGTTCATGCCCGCCCGGTCAAGGTTGCCGAATTCGCCGCCGATGGCGTGCGTGTCGCCGAGGGTTTGAAACCTGGCGATGTCGTGGTCGCTGCCGGCACCCAGTTCATGACCGAGAACCTGAAGGTGAAGCTCGCCGGCGACACGGTGCTGCAATCCGCTTCCGCGGCGGGTGATGGCGGCGACACCAAGCAGGTGCGCTGACAACAGACAACCGGCTGCGCGTTCCCGCAGCCGCTGGTTTCCGGGCGGCAAGCGCCCACCCGAGACGCTCGATTGATGTAACCCCCACATCGATTTTCGCGTCCCACCGCGATGAGCGTTTCTCCTCTCGGAGAGCCTTGCCGCCCGGAAGCCACTCCGAACCCCGATTGCTGAACAGATGGATCTGCATCCATGACCAATTCCACGGAAGAGAAGCGGCCCTTCAACCTGTCGCGCTGGGCAATCGGCCATCCCGCCATTGCGCGGTTCCTGTTCGGCTTGATCATCATTTCCGGCGCGCTCGGCCTGATGCGCATGGGTCAGAAGGAAGATCCCGATTTCACCTTCCGGGTCATGGTCGTCCAGGCAATCTGGCCGGGCTCGTCGATCCAGGAGATGGAAGACCAGGTCGTCAACAAGATCGAGCGCAAGCTGCAGGAGACGCCGCATCTCGACTTCGTGCGCTCCTTCACCCGCGCCGGCAGCGCCATCATCACGGTCCAGATCAAGGGTGACACCAACACCGCCGAGGTGACCGACGCCTTCTATCAGGTGCGCAAGAAAGTCGGCGATATATCGGGTGACCTGCCGCAAGGCCTGCTCGGGCCCTATTTCAACGATGAGTTCGGCGACACTTTCATCACGCTGCATTCGATCAGCGGTGACGGCTTCAGTTACCCCGAGCTGAAGAAGTTCGCTATCCAGGCGCGCGACATGCTTTTGACGACGCCCGGCGTCGAGAAGGCCGTCATCATCGGCGACCAGCCGGAAAAGCTCTATATCGACGTCTCGTCCAAGGCGCTCGCCGAACGCGGCCTGACGCTGACCGATTTGCAGAACGCGATCAAGGGACAGAACAATGTCGATCCGGCCGGATCCGTCGACACCGGTACCAATTCGGTGCGCATTTCCGTCGAAGGCGACGTTGCCAAGGTCGAGGACATCCGAAACCTGCGCCTGCGCGCCGGCGGCCAGGTCACAAGGCTGGGCGACATCGCCACGGTGACCTCGGGGCTGGAAGATCCGTTCCAGCGCAAATACCGTTTCAACGGTCATGACAGCGTGCAGCTTGGCGTCGTCATGGCCAAGGGCTTCAAGGTTACCGATGTCGGCAAGGACGTCGAGGCCACCTACAAGCGCTTCGAGGAGGCGCTGCCCTATGGTGTTTCGGTCGACCAGATTTCCGATCAGCCGGGCGTCGTCACGGACGCGGTGGCCGAGTTCATGCATGCGCTCGGCGAAGCGCTGCTGATCGTGCTTGTCGTCTCGTTCCTGTCGATCGGCTGGCGCTCGGGCCTCATCATCGCCATCACCATCCCGCTGGTGCTCGCCGCCACCTTCGCCATCATGTACGAACTCGGCATCGACCTGCAGCGCATTTCGCTCGGCGCGCTGATCATCGCGCTCGGCCTGCTCGTCGACGACGCCATGATCGTCGTCGAAATGATGGAGCGCAAGCTGGAAGAGGGGCTGGTCAAGATCGAGGCGGCAAGCTTCGCCTATTCCTCGACCGCCTTCCCGATGCTGACCGGCACGCTGATCACCACGGCCGGCTTCATCCCGGTCGGCTTCGCCGCCTCGACGGCCGGCGAATATGTCCGCACCCTGTTCTATGTCGTCGGCATCGCGCTGGTCGTCTCCTGGTTCGTCGCGGTGTATTTCACGCCATGGCTCGGCAACATGATCCTGAAGCAGCGCAAGCATGCCGGCAGCCACCACGACGCCTTTGACACGCGCTTCTATCGCCGGCTGCGCGGAACCGTCGGCTGGGCGGTGCGCCATCGCATCATCGTCCTGACGATGACGCTGGTGACCTTCGGCACCAGCCTGTGGGCGTTCCAGTTCATCCCGCAGAACTTCTTTCCGCAGTCTTCGCGTCCGGAAATCCTCGTCGATCTCTGGCTGCCGGAAGGCACCAGCATCAAGGAGGTCGAGGCACAGGCCAAGGCGCTCGAAGCCAAGATGATGGACGACAAGGACAAGCGCTTCATCGCCACCTATATCGGCGAGGGTGCGCCGCGCTTCTTCCTGCCGCTCGACCAGCAGCTGAGCAACCCAAACTTTGCCCAGCTGCTCGTCATGGCCAATGACGAACCGGCCCGCGAACGGCTGATCGTCAAATTGCGCACCGTCCTGGCCGAGGATTTTCCGTCGATCCGCGCCAAGGTCGACCGTCTGTTCCTCGGTCCGCCGACCGGATGGCCGGTGCAGATGCGCGTCATGGGGCCGGATCGCCAGGAGGTGCGCCGCATCGCCGACCAGGTGAAGGCGAAGTTCCGCGAGGATCCGCTTCTTGGCGCAGTCCATGACGACTGGCTCGAACCGGTGCCGGCAATGAAGCTGGACATCGACCAGGATCGCGCCCGTGCGCTCGGCGTCACCTCGCAGCGCATCCGCCAGACGCTGCGGGCGGCCATGTCCGGCGTGCCGCTCGACGACTTCCGCGACGGCGAGGAGACGGTGTCGATTGTCGCCCGCGAGCCGGATGCCAGCCGCAGCCTGCTGTCCTCGGTCGACTCCGTCTATATTCCGACCGATTTCGGCGGCTCCGTGCCGCTGTCGCAGGTGGCCAAGGTTGTGCCGGTGCTGGAGCAAGGCATCGAATGGCGCCGCGACCGCTTGCCGACCATCAGCGTGCGGGCGACGTTGCCCGACGGCGTGCAGTCCAACGACGTCATCACCAAGATGTACAAGGACATGCAGGGCCTCCGTAACGGGCTGGCGCCCGGCTACAAGATCGAGATCCAGGGCGGTGCCGAGGATTCGGCGGAAAGCCAGGCTTCGATCGCCGCCAAGGCGCCGATCATGCTGGCCGTCATCGTCGTGCTGTTGATGATCCAGCTGCAGCATTTCGGCAAGGCGATGCTGGTTCTGGCGACCGGTCCTCTCGGCATCATCGGTGCCGCGGCCGCCCTTTTGATCAGCGGCGCGCCGTTCGGCTTCGTCGCCATCCTCGGTGTCATCGCTCTGCTCGGCATCATCATGCGCAACTCGATCATCCTGGTCGACCAGATCGACCAGGACATTGCGAGAGGCATGGATCGCTCCGAAGCGATCATCGGCTCGGCCGTGCGCCGCTTCCGGCCGATCGTGCTGACGGCGATGACGGCGGTGCTGGCACTGATCCCGATCTCGCGCGGCGTGTTCTGGGGGCCACTCGCCTACGCCATGATGGGCGGCATCCTCGTCGCCACCGTGTTGACCATCCTGGTCCTGCCGGCTGGCTACGCGCTGTTCTTCGGCCGCGAGCCCAAGAGGGTTGCCGAGAAGGAAGACGATCTGGCGGCCAGCGAAAAAGCCGAAAGGCCCCAACTGGCTCTGGCGGCAGAGTAAACGACAATCGGCCGGTCGAGTTTCGACCGGCCGATTGTCCACTTGTTACGGCGGGCTGCCGACTTTTCAGGACTGTCAGATGACGAAGAACCAATTAGCGAGCAGCATCACCACCACGCCGGCGACCAGCGTCAGATAGGGAAGCATGCCCGCTTTCTTGACCGAGAGATCGGCTCCCGTCATGCCAAGGTCGGCCAGCATGTGGTCGGGGAACTTTCCCTTGTCCTGGACGTAGTGGCGGAAGCAGAACACCGGAATGATCAGTGCCGCGGTGATCAGTCCGGCCCACAACGCCATCGGGTTCCACACCTTGGCGCCCGCGCCCATGAAGATGGCGTTGACATAGGCAAAGATCGCCCCGATCCCGAGCAGCCAGCTCGGTGCCTTCCATGGCCGCGCGATATGGCCGTTGTCGATGCGGTGGATCCAGCCGGCGTTGAGGTTGAGGAAGTTGAAGATGATATAGCCGCAGTTCGACACGGCGAGGATGAAGAAGAAGCTCGTTGCGTCGGCCGAGGCGATGGCCAGCACGATCAGGTTGAAGACGAGATCGGTCCACATCGCGCGGGTCGGTGCGCCGTGCTCGTTGACGTGGCTGAGATAGCGCGGCAGCCAGCCGTCGACCGAACCCTGGTAGAGCGTGCGCGAGGAACCGGCCATCGCCGTCATGATGCACAGCACCAGCGCCAGGATCATCAGCATCACCAGCAGGCTGTGGATCAGCGCACCGCCACCGACCATGCCGGCCAATGCGTCGGCGACGCCGGAACCATCGACGATCGGCGTGGCCAGCATGCCGTTGAGGCCGAGCACGCCCTGGAAGGTGAAGGGCACCAGGATGAACAGCAGCATGCACAGCAAGCCGGAGTAGAAGATGGCCTTGAATGTGTCGGTACCGGGGTTCTTGAACTCCGAGGTGTAGCAGACGGCGGTCTCGAAGCCGTAGGTCGACCACGCGGCGATGAACATGCCGCCGAGCACCAGCGTCCAGCCGGCGATATTCCAGGCGCCGGGCTCAGGCGCGTAGGCGGCGGCGAGCGGTACCAGCGGCGAGAAATTCGCCCAGTTGATCTGGCCGGTGACGATCGGCACCACACCGACAATCAGCATCGGGATGATGACCAGCAGGCCGATATATTTCTGCACATTGGCCGTGCCGAGGATGCCGCGATGCTGGATGGCGAAGATGATCAGCATCAGCACCGCGCCGATGAAGAAGGTCGCGTTGAACGTGAACGAGACCGGTCCCAGCGTGTGGCTGTAAAGCGTCCAGTTGCGGATCGCCGGCGTTGCGGCGGCGGTCACCGCCATGATGGCGTTGGCGGCACTCGTTCCGGCATGCGCGGCGATATAGGCGACGACATCCGGCGATGTTTCGGTGAACAGCGGCACCGGCGCCAGCGCGTTGAGGATATAGGCGGCGGCGATCGAGCAGCCGAGCGACAGCACCGGCGACCAGGCGAACCAGTTGCACCACACCGACAGCGGCGCGATGAACTTGGAATAGCGCAGCCACGCCGTGGCGCCGTAGATCGAGGCACCGCCGGATTTGTTCGGGAACAGGCCGGCGATCTCCGCATAGGTGAAGGATTGCAGGAAGCCCATGATCATGGAGAAGATCCAGATCGCGAAGGCCAGCGTACCGGTCGTGCCGGCAATGCCGCCGATCGAAAACAGGACGAGGGCAGGGACGCCGCTCGCCACCCAGAAGGCGCCGCGCCAGTCGATATTCCGGTGCAGCTTGCCTTCCGCAAGCGGCTCCAGGGCAGTTACTATTGTGCTCATGTGTCTTGGTTCCCCTTTTTGATGTTCCCCGTTCGTGACGGCCGCGACTTCGCGAGGCTTCATCATCGACGCATGCATTGAGCGACTGCCGGTGTTTCCACTCAGTCGTATTTTTTTCTTAACAGTGAAGATTGATCCGACGCGCTTTCAGGTCAAGCGTTTTGTGAAGCCATGCACATCACGCTTGTGAGCGTAGGATTCACGTGACCGGTGAAATTACAGACCGGCCGACCTGTTTGTCATGAAAACGGTCCTCAGGAGCGCGGTTTGGTCTTCTGCGGATCGTAATGCGCAAAGGCGACGACGCGCGCCGGCAGCCGCTTGGCATGGCCGTCGAGTTTACCGATCTCAACCTCGGTACCAATCGCCGAATGCGTGACGTCGAGCCTGGCCAGCGCGATGTTCTTGTTCAGCACCGGCGAGCGCATGCCTGACGTGACCACGCCGATCTGGGCGCGGCCGATATGCACGCAGTCGCCGTGACCGACAGCGACATTGGCATCGATGTCGAGCCCGACCAGTTTTGTCTGCGGGTGCTCCTTGCGGCGGATCAGCGCCTCGCGGCCGATGAAATCGTCGGTCTTGCTCTTCAGCGGCACCGTGAAGCCGATGCCGGCCTCGAATGGGTCCGTCTGGTCCGAGAATTCGTAGCCGGCGAAGATCAGCCCGGCCTCGATGCGCACCATGTCGAGCGCCTGCAGCCCCATCGGTTTCAGTCCATGCGGCTGGCCGGCCTCCCAGATGGCGTCGAACACCTTTTCGGCGTCGCGCGGATGGCACCAGATCTCGTAGCCGAGTTCGCCGGTGTAGCCGGTGCGCGAGACGACGACCGGAATGCCATTGCCGCCGCCGATGCGGGCGACGGCGAAACGGAACCATTCGAGCTCGTCGATCGATGGCTGCAGCGGCGAGGTCCAGATGACTTCTCGGAGGATGTCGCGGCTCTTCGGCCCTTGCACGGCGACATTGTGCATCTGGTCGGTCGACGAACGCACCAGCACGTTGAGGTCAAGTTTCGCCGCCGTTTCGCGCAGCCATTCGCCGGACAGATCGTCACCGCCGACCCAGCGGAAATTGTCCTTGCCGAGGCGCAGCAGCGTGCCGTCGTCGATCATGCCGCCGTGCTCGTAGCACATGGCCGAATAGACGACCTGGCCGACGCCGAGCTTCTTAACGTCGCGGGTCAGCGTGTACTGCAGCAGAGCCTCGGAATCCGGGCCGGTGACCTCGAACTTGCGCAGCGGCGACAGGTCCATGATTACCGCGTCCTGCCGGCAGGCCCAGTATTCGGCGATCGGCCCGTCCTTGGCGAAGGAATTGGCCAGCCAATAGCCCCTGTACTCCTGAAAGTTGCGGGTGTGCTTGGCAAAGCTCGAATGAAAAGCTGTCTCGCGGGTCATTTTCGGTTCCGAATCGGGCGTCATGCGTCTGGCGATCGCTCGCGAGAATTTGTGCTGGCCGGAATAGGTGCGCACGTGGATGTCGGTCGGGTTCCAGCCATTGGCCGGGGTCGTGTCGTCGGGGCAGGCGGAGGAAACGCAGACGATGTCGGTGAGCGCGCGCAGCAGCACATAGTCGCCCGGTCGCGACCAAGGCTCGTCGGACACCATCACGCCATGCGCGTCGATCGCGGTGTTGAAGAAGAAGTTGATCGCCATCCAGCCGGCGCGCGGATTTACGCCCTTGTCGGCCAGCGCGCGATTAAAGTTCTCCGAGCAGTTGGTGTGGCCGGGGTAACCGATGTCGTCGTAATATTTGGCCGCGCAAGCGAGCGCGAAGGCATCGTGCCGGCCGCATGTGTCCTGCACCACCTCGACCAGCGGCTCCATGTCCTGGTCGTAATATTTCGAATGCAGGCCGGGCATCGGATAGCTTGCACCCATCAGCGTGCGGGTCGTCGTCACGTCGAGCGGATGGTCGCGGCCCTTGTCCAGCTTGCGTGCCGAAAAGCACTGGAAATCGGTGCACTGACGCCCGTCGACATCGATGATTTGCAGATAGTCGCCCGCCTTGACGAAATAGGATTCCGCCGTCGCCGAATAGACGCGCAGATCGAGCACCGGATCGGCCAGCGGATCGGCCAATTGCGCTTTCGCCGCCGGGCGGATCGTGGCGCGGCGGACGATGACCGTCAGTGGCGTCGCCGTATCGTGACCGTCGACCAGCATCGGCCCGCCGGGCGCGGCGACGACCATCGAGCCGTCGCGCGCGACGGTGAAGGCCTGCTCGGTGCCGGCAGGCGTGGAACCGCCGAACACGCGCACCGCCTTGGCCTGGTCCAACTGCACCTGCCGGCGCGCGAGCCCGCGGCGCAAGGAAGCGAGGCTGTCGTCGCCCTCAGTCAGCACGGCCTTGATGCCGGCGGCATTGCTGTTCGATGTCGCGCCAAAAATGCCGAGGTCGGTTGCGCCGGTCTTGTCCCACGCCAGCAGCTCACAGGCCTGGCCGCCTTCGACATTGCGCACGGTGACAGTGTCGCCAGCCTCGACCTCGATCAGCACCGCGCCGTTACCCTGGATCATGTAACGCTCCATGCCCGGCGGCAGCGCAATCTGGCCGGGTCTCAGGATGAGGCTCGGCCGGGGCGGTCCGGCTGCAATTGCGGGGTAGGGCGACTGGCTCATCTCAGCCTTGCGGTTCGAGAAACAAGTTTGCCTGTGTGTGAAATTATTTTAGCAGCAAGAATAGCAGTGCGGTTGCGTTTGGCAAGGCGAAGGTGGCGCGGCGGCATGAACACGGGGCATGAATTCGCTACTGAGCCTATTTTCCAAACGTCGGCGCCGCCCCTCATCTGGCTGCCGCCATCTTCTCCCCGTAAACGGGGCGAAGGACGCTCGTCGCCGATTTCGCCAAGTGCCGACGCTAAGAGATGGCGCGGCATTGCGGCCAGTGTCTTTCGCCCCGTTTACGGGGAGAAATGCCCGGCAGGGCAATGAGGGGCAGCGCCGAGATTCAAAATTGGCTTCTCCGATGAGCGTCGATACTAACCCAGTTCCTCGGAATGGCTGACGTCGACGCCATATTCCGCTGCCGCATCAAGCATCGTGCCCCACAGGCTTTCGGCAAACGTCGCAAACACCAGAAGATTGAACACCGCCTGCCCATCTGGCCGATCACCGCCGCGCCAGAGTGTAACACTGGTGTGATCCATCGACGTCGCGGCGGCAGCGCCAATCGGAAATGCTCCCGCATGCAGATCGATAGACGACAGCTTCGCCAGCATCATCCGCGCATTGGCTCCGGAAATGCTGATCAGCACCCGCGCATGCGACTGGTCGGACAGCGAGGCGGCATCGGACAATGCCGGCGCCAACGTCTGCATCGTGTGCTTGCCGCCCTTCGACAGAACGAAGAACTGGTCCGGACCCGACCAGATCAGTGTGGTATCCGGAGTTTGTACCGCTTGGGGCCTATCCGGTGCAGCAACACCGAAAAGGGCTTTGGCCGCCTTAGCCAGTTCGGCCGATTTGCCCCGCCGCGCCATCACCTGGATCAGGTCGAAATTGCGGATCTCCGTCAGCGAGACGCCGGCCTCGACGCCGCGTGCACCATGCCCGCCGGCGACCAGCGCATGCTCGAGCGGACTGCGGGGAACCCAGGAAAACTCAGCCACGCTGGCGCCCTCCATCCGGATCGTAGAGGACGGGATTGCACAGTTCGACATCATAATCCTCACCGCGCAACGGATCATGCGCGTGGACGATTTCGCCGATCCGCTCGCGGCCGCGCTCGACCAAGGCCAACCCGATCCACTGATCCAACGTCGGCGAGAAGCAGACCGAGGTGATATAGCCCTGGTCGTTGCCGGGGCCGGGCGTCTGACCCTTCGGGATAATGTGCGCGCCGGAGCGCAAGCGGCGGCCCTTGTCGGTCGGCTTGATGCCGACCACGACCTGGCGATCCGGGGCGATCAGTGCCTCGCGTCCGGCCATCACGCGGCCGATGAAATCCTTCTTGGTCGACATCATTTTGCCGAGGCCAAGATCGGCGGCTGTCGTCGTGCCGCTCAGTTCCGGTCCGGCGACGTGACCTTTTTCAACGCGCATGACACCGAGCGCCTCGGTGCCGTAGGGCGTGACGCCGAATGGCGCGCCGGCCAGCATCAGATTGCGTGCCATGGCATCGCCGAAGCGTGCCGGCACGGAGATCTCGAAGGCCATTTCGCCGGAGAACGAGATGCGGAACAGCCGTGCCTTGAGGCCGCCGCGCAAGCTGATCTCGCGCGCGCCCATGAACGGAAAGCCTTCGTTCGACAGGTCTTCCGACGGATCAACGATCTCCTGGAGCAGATCGCGGGTCTTGGGTCCGGCGATCGAGAATTGCGCCCACTGGTCAGAGACCGAGGTCAGCTGCACATCGAGCTCCGGGAACAGCACCTGGCGGCAGAATTCGAGATGCTGCATCACCAGTCCGGCCTTGGCGGTGGTGGTGGTCAGGAAATAATGATCCTCGGCCAGCCGCGACGTGGTGCCGTCGTCATAGACGATGCCGTCCTCGCGCAGCATCAGCCCGTAGCGCGCTTTTCCCACCGCAAGGCTGGAGAAGGTGTTGATGTAGACGCGGTCGAGGAAGGCGCCGGCATCGCGGCCATGCACGTCGATCTTGCCGAGCGTCGAGACATCGCAGAAGCCCACGCCGCCGCGCACCGCCTTGACCTCGCGGGTCACCGATTCCAGCCAATCTTTTTCGCCGGCGCGCGGATACCATTGCGCACGCTTCCACAGGCCGGTGTCGACGAAGACGGCGCCCTGTTCGGCCGCCCAGCGATGCGACGGCGTCAGCCTTGTGGCATGGAAAGTCTCGTCGCGATGATGACCGGCGAAGGCGCCGATGGCGACCGGCACGTAAGGCGGCCGGTAGATCGTCGTCCCGGTCTCTGGGATGGAGCGCCCGCTCACCGCCGCCATGATGGCGAGGCCGGCGACATTCGAAGTCTTTCCCTGGTCGGTCGCCATGCCAAGCGTCGTGTAGCGCTTCAGATGTTCGACCGATTCAAAGCCTTCGCGCTGCGCCAGTTCGATGTCGGAGGCGGTGACATCGTGCTGGTAGTCGACAAAGGCCTTGCCCTTGCCCGCTACATGCCAGAGCGGCGTCAGCGAAAACGCCTCGTCGTCGGCGACAGGAGTGGCACCCGCCATACCATTGCGCCCCGCGTCACGCGCCGCTGCCGCGCCGGCGGCAAATCCCTGGCTCAGGCAGGCGCCGAGCCCGAAATCGCCGTTGGCGGCGCCGGCGGCAACCATGCCCGGAGGTGCGCCATCCGGCACGAAGGCTGATATGTCGTCACGCCATGTCGGCCGTCCGCGATGATAGGAGGTCAGCCCGACCGCCGGGTTCCAGCCGCCTGAGACGGCGAGCCCGTCCGCTTCGACTTCCGCGCGCGCGCCGCCGGTCAGCGACACCGCGATTTTCCTAACGCCGTCCTTGCCGCCATCGACGCCACTGACGGACCCGTGCAGCACCGGGAAACCGCCCTTGGACGCCAGCGAACGATGTGAGGGAGATATGTCAGGCCGCGCATCGATGACCGCAGCTATTTGTAGGCCGGCACCGAGCGCGGTCTCGACTGTGCGCCAGCCATCCTCATTGTTGGTGAACAACGCGATGCGCTTGGCTGGCGCTGCCGCGTAGCGCGCGACATAGGTCCGCATGGCGGAGGCCATCATCACACCGGGCGTGTCGTTGCCGGCAAAGACGATCGGCCGTTCGATGGCGCCGGCCGCGACGACGCAGCGCTTCGCCACGATCCGCCACAGCCGCTGGCGCACCTGGTGCTCGGGCGGTGAGGGCAAATGGTCGTTGACCCGCTCGATCGCGCCATAGGTGCCGCCATCATAGACGCCGAACAATGTCGTGCGGGTCATGATGCGAACGTCGGGCATATCAGCCAGTTCGGCCAGCGCCCGCGACAGCCATTCGGCTGCCGGCAGGCAATCGATAGTGCCGCCATCCGACAGCAAGCGGCCGCCGAGCGTGAAATCTTCCTCGCACAGGATGACGCGGGCACCAGAGCGGCCGGCTGCCAATGCCGCGGCCAGACCGGCCGGACCGGAACCGGCGATCAGCACATCGCAGTGTGCCCAAGCCTTGTCGTAGTGGTCGGGATCGGCGACGCCGGCGGCGCGGCCAAGGCCGGCGGCGCGACGGATCGCCGGCTCATAGATCGCTTCCCAAAACTTCGCCGGCCACATGAAGGTCTTGTAGTAGAAGCCGGCGACGAAGATCGGCGCGAATAGCTGGTTCACCGACATCACATCGTGGCGAAGCGACGGCCAGCGGTTCTGGCTCGCGGCTTCCAGCCCGTGATAGAGTTCGGCCGTGGTCGCCTTGGTGTTCGGCTCGCGCCGGGCGCCTGTGCGTAACTCGACCAGCGCGTTTGGCTCTTCCGAACCGGCGGTGAGGATGCCGCGCGGGCGATGGTACTTGAACGAGCGGCCGACCAGCTTGACGCCATTGGCGATCAGCGCCGAGGCGAGCGTGTCGCCCTGGAAGCCGGAGAACGTCTTGCCGTCGAAGCGGAAGTTGAGCCGCGCCGAGCGGTCGACAAGACCGCCGGAAGGGAGACGATGGGATTGGCTGGAGGTCATGACTGCCGACCCTCCATGAGTTCGATGAAATGCGAGCGGGTGGCGCCGACCCTTACCCTCCCCCTTGTGGGGAGGGTCGCTGCGAAGCAGCGGGGTGGGGGTGCGGCGCCGGGCCCCCCCCCCCCGCGCGGGGGGCGCGCGGCGCCCCGGGGGGGGGGGCGGGCCCCGCGGCGCCGACCCCCACCCGGACCTGCGGTCCGACCTCCCCACAAGGGGGAGGTAGGGGCGTGGCGCCCTTCGCAGCAGCGCTGACTTGGACAGGAAAACTCATTCCGCGACCTGCCTCGCCCCAGCGCCCGCCGCCGGTTCGACCGACGAAATCTCGTGCGTCAGCGTGTTGCGGGTGACCTTCAGCCAAGCCCGGCAGCCGCCGCCATGGTACCAGTATTCGCTGGTCTCGCCGGCGACGTTGTCGCGCAGATAGACATAGTCGAAGACCTCGTCTTGTGAGGCGCCGGCTTCGGGCCGCACCGGCTTGGCGTCGCCGAGATAGGTGAACTCGCCGAGTTCACGTTCGCCGCAGAAGGGACAGACAATGCGCATGCTGTTCTAGACCGCCTTCAATGCAGGTTCGGTTGGGCGCCCTGGCCCTTTTCGTCGATCATGGCACCAGTCCGGAACCGGTCGAGGCGGAACCTTGCAGCTTCTGCGTGCGATTCATCGCGGGCCAGAAGATGGGCAAAGACAAGGCCGGAGCCCGGCGTCGCCTTGAAGCCGCCATAGCACCAGCCGGCGTTGAGATAGAGCCCGTCCACCGGCGTCTTGTCGATGATCGGCGAGCCGTCCATCGACATGTCCATGATGCCGCCCCACTGGCGCAGCAGGCGCACGCGGCCGATCATCGGCATCAGCGCCATGCCGCCCTCGCAGACGTCCTCCATCACAGGCATGTTGCCGCGCTGGGCATAGGAATTGTAGCCGTCAATGTCGCCGCCGAAGACCAGGCCGCCCTTGTCGGACTGGCTGACATAGAAATGGCCGGCGCCGAAGGTCATGACGCCGGGTATGAGCGGTTTGATCGCCTCGGAGACGAAGGCTTGCAGCACATGGCTTTCGATCGGCAGGCGCAGGCCGGCCATCGCCGCGACGCGCGACGAGGAGCCGGCGACCGCCATGCCGACCTTGCCGGCGCCGATCTTGCCGCGCGACGTCTCGACGCCGGTCACCTTGCCATTGGCGTCTCTGACAAAACCGGTGACTTCGCAATTCTGGATGATGTCGACGCCGAGTGCGCTCGCCGCATGCGCGTAGCCCCAGACCACCGCGTCGTGACGCGCCGTGCCGCCGCGCCGCTGCAAGAGGCCGCCTTGCACCGGAAAGCGTGCGTTGTCGAAATTCAGGAACGGTATCATCTTCCTGACCGCCGCGAGGTCGAGCAGTTCGGCGTCGATTCCGTTGATGCGCATGGTGTTGCCGCGCCGCGCATAGGCGTCGCGCTGTGCGTCGGAATGGTAGAGATTGATGACGCCGCGCTGGCTGACCATCGTGTTGTAGTTGAGGTCTTGCTCCATCCTTTCCCACAGCTTCATCGACAATTCGTAGAAGCCGGTGTTACCGGGCAGACCGTAATTGGAGCGGATGATGGTGGTGTTGCGGCCGGCATTGCCGGAGCCGATCCAGCCTTTTTCGAGCACGGCGACATTTCTGATGCCGTACTCGCTGGCCAGGAACCACGCGGTTGCCAGGCCGTGGCCGCCGCCGCCGATGATCACCACGTCGTAGCGGTCCTTCGGCGTGGCGTCGCGCCAGGTGCGTTGCCAGTTCTTGTGGCCGGACAGGGCGGCGCGGGCGAGCGAGAAGATCGAATATTTCATACGTTCATTCCGAGGCCGCTCGCACCGCTGGGACAGCTAGATATCCAGCGTGTGGTCGCGCTCCCATTGCGTGAAGTGCGAAGCATAGGAATTCCATTCCTGGTGCTTCAGCTTTAGGTATGCCGACGAGAATTCCTCACCCAGCGCCGCCTTGAGCGATTTGTCCTTGTCGAACTCGCGCAGCGCGTCGAGCAGGTTGAGCGGCAGCTTCGGCGCGCCCTTCACCGTATGGCCGTTCTGGTACATGTCGATGTCGTAGCGCTTGCCGGGATCGGCCTTCGAGCGGATACCGTCGAGGCCCGCCGCGATGATGACCGCCTGCAGGAGATAGGGGTTGGCGGCACCATCCGGCAGCCGCAGTTCGAAGCGGCCGGGGCCGGGCACGCGCACCATGTGGGTGCGGTTGTTGCCGGTCCAGGTCACCGTGTTCGGCGCCCAGGTCGCGCCCGAGATGGTGCGCGGCGCGTTGATGCGCTTGTAGGAATTGACCGTCGGGTTGGTGATGGCGGCCAGCGCGGAGGCATGCTTCATGATGCCGCCGAGGAAATTCCTGCCCTTCGCCGACAGGCCAAGTTCCATCGAATTGTCGGCGAAGACGTTGGTCTTGCCGGCCTTGTCCCACACCGAGATATGGGCATGGCAGCCATTGCCGGTCAGCCCCTGGAAGGGTTTGGGCATGAAGGTCGCGCGCAGGCCATGCTTTTCCGCGATCGACTTGACCATGAACTTGAAGAACGAGTGCTTGTCGGCGGTGGCCAGCGCATCGTCGAAGGCCCAGTTCATCTCGAACTGGCCGTTGGCGTCCTCATGGTCGTTCTGGTAGGCGCCCCAGCCGAGCGCCAGCATGTGGTCGCAGATTTCCGCGATGACGTCGTAGCGGCGCATCACCGCCTGCTGGTCGTAGCAGGGTTTTGACGCCGTGTCGTACTCATCGGAAATCGTCTTGCCGTCTGGCGAGATCAGGAAGAACTCGGCCTCGACGCCGGTCTTGACGTGCATGCCGTCACTGGCAGCTTCCGCGATCAGCCGATTCAGCGTGTTGCGCGGCGCCTGGTCGACCTCCTTGTCGTCCATGATGCAGTTGGCTGCGACCCAGGCGACCTCGGGCTTCCATGGCAATTGAATGACCGAATCCGGATCCGGCACCGCCAGCATGTCGGGATGCGCCGGCGTCAGATCGAGCCATGTGGCAAACCCGGCAAAGCCGGCGCCGTCCTTCTGCATGTCGGCGATCGCCTGCGCCGGCACCAGCTTGGCGCGTTGCCCGCTGAACAGGTCGGTGTAGGAAATCATGAAGTATTTGACGTTTTTCGCCCTTGCGAATTCAGCAAGATCAATTGTCACCGCAGTTCCCCATTTTTTGTCGATTGTTGGCCCAAGAGCGGAGCTTCGGCCCTTCGTTGATCAGAAGCCGTTCTTCCCCGGTATCCAGTTGGTGCCAGCCAGCGGTACGCCGGCCATGGCGGCTGCCTCGATCGTCAA
This sequence comes from Mesorhizobium sp. M0621, assembly GCF_040320745.1. Classification (NCBI taxonomy): domain Bacteria; kingdom Pseudomonadati; phylum Pseudomonadota; class Alphaproteobacteria; order Hyphomicrobiales; family Phyllobacteriaceae; genus Mesorhizobium; species Mesorhizobium sp. M0621. The sequence continues at coordinate 22,451 of NZ_JAMYQF010000040.1, forward strand.
CGCGACGAGGTCCTCGGGTTCGAGATTGTGCAGGCTGTTCTTGCCGCAGGCACGCGCGATGGTTTGCGCCTCAAGCGTCATCACCTTGAGGTAGTTCGCCAGCCGGCGTCCGGCAGCCACCGGATCGACCCGCTTCATCAGTTCGGGGTCCTGCGTGGTGATGCCGGCGGGGTCGCGACCCTCGTGCCAGTCGTCATAGGCGCCGGCCGTGGTGCCGAGCTCGTTGTATTCCGCCTCCCAGCGCGGGTCATTGTCACCGAGCGCGACAAGTGCAGCCGTGCCGATCGACACCGCGTCGACGCCGAGCGCCAGCGCCTTGGCGACATCGGCGCCGTTGCGGATGCCGCCGGAGACGATCAGCTGCACCTTGCGGTGCATGCCGAGGTCCTGCAGCGCCTGCACCGCTGGCCTGATGCATGCAAGCGTCGGCATGCCGACATTTTCGATGAACACTTCCTGGGTCGCGGCGGTGCCGCCCTGCATGCCGTCGACCACCACGACATCGGCGCCGGCCTTCACGGCAAGCGCGGTATCATAATAGGGGCGGGCGCCGCCGACCTTGACGTAGATCGGTTTTTCCCAGTCGGTGATTTCGCGCAGTTCGAGGATCTTGATCTCGAGATCGTCGGGCCCGGTCCAGTCCGGGTGGCGCGAGGCCGAGCGCTGGTCGATGCCTTTCGGCAGCGTGCGCATTTCCGCGACGCGATCAGAGATCTTCTGGCCAAGCAGCATGCCGCCGCCGCCCGGCTTGGCGCCCTGGCCGACGACGACTTCGATCGCATCGGCCCGGCGTAAATCGCGTGGATTCATGCCGTAGCGAGACGGCAGGTATTGATAGACCAATTGCTTGGAATGGCCGCGCTCTTCCTCGGTCATGCCGCCGTCGCCGGTGGTGGTCGAGGTGCCCGACAGGGTTGCGCCGCGCCCGAGCGCTTCCTTGGCGGGGCCCGACAGCGAGCCGAAGCTCATGCCGGCGATGGTGATCGGGATCTTCAGCTCGATCGGCTTCCTGGCATGGCGAGAGCCCAGCACGACGCTGGTGTCGCAGCGCTCGCGATAACCTTCGAGCGGATAGCGCGAGATCGAGGCGCCGAGGAACAGGAGGTCGTCGAAATGCGGCAGCTTGCGCTTGGCGCCGGCGCCACGGATGTCATAGATGCCGGTCGCGGCGGCACGGCGGATTTCGGAAAGCGTGTAGTCGTCGAAGGTCGCGGATTTGCGCGGCGTCGTCGGCGGGTTGCGATAGGTCATGCTGCCTCAATACGCGTCGGCGTTGTCGATATTGAAATTGTAGAGCGTGCGCGCGGAGCCATAGCGCTTGAACTCCGACGGCTTGACGCCGGTGACGCCGGCGCGGTCGAGCAGACCCTGCAGCAATTCCAGGTGTTCTGGCCGCATCTCCTTGGCGATGCAGTCGGCGCCCAGGCTGTCGACCTTGCCGCGCACGAACAGCCGCGCCTCGTAGATGGAATCGCCCAGCGCGTCGCCGGCGTCGCCCAGCACCACCAGATTGCCCGACTGCGCCATGAAGGCCGACATGTGGCCGATATTGCCGTGCACGACGATGTTGATGCCCTTCATCGAAATGCCGCAGCGCGACGAGGCGTTGCCTTCGATGACCAGCAGGCCGCCTTTGCCGGTGGCGCCGGCATATTGGCTGGCGTCACCCTTGATGGTGATCGAGCCGGACATCATGTTCTCGCCCACGCCAGGCCCTGCCGAGCCATGCACGGTGATGGTGCTGCCGGAATTCATGCCGCCGCAGTAATAACCGACGCTGCCGCGCACATCGATGGCAACTGGCTGGTCGACGCCGACGGCGACCGAATGGCTGCCTTTCGGGTTCAGCACTTCCCAAGCTGTTTCATTCGAGCCGGGAGCCAGATTGTGCAGCGCCTGGTTGAGTTCGCGCAGCGACAGCTGGTCGAGATCGAAGACCCGGGGGTCGTGCGCCGCCGTCTTTGAAAGCGTGGTTGCCGGCATGAATTCAATGCTCCCAGAAATAGACGGTTGCGGGCTCAGGTTCCCAGACCCTCGCATTGTCTATGCCGGGCAGTTTGGTCAGCGCGCGATATTCCGAGCCGAAGGCGACATACTGGTCGGTTTCGGCCATCACGGCGGGCTTGCAGGCGATCGGGTCGCGCACCACGCCGAAGCCGTTCTTGGTGCCGACGACAAAGGTGAAGAAGCCGTCGAGATCGGAGAGTGTGCCTTCGAGCGCTTCGCCGAGATTCTTGCCATGCGCCATCTGTGACGAGAGATAGGCGGCCGCGACCTCGGTGTCGTTCTCGGTCTCGAAGGTCATGCCTTCGCGGATCAGCTCGCGGCGAACATTGTTGTGGTTGGACAGCGAACCATTGTGTACTAGGCACTGGTCGGCGCCGGTCGAGAACGGATGCGCGCCCATTGTCGTCACCGCCGATTCTGTCGCCATGCGGGTGTGGCCGATGCCATGCGTGCCGGTCATCTTGCGGACATCGAAGCGATCGACGACCGCCTCGGGCAGGCCGACCTCCTTGTAGATTTCGACAGCGTCGCCGGCGCCCATGATGCGGATGTCGGGGCGCAGCGCCTGGATGGTTTCGCGCGCTTCATCGATCTTGGCGGGCGTGGTCCTGACGACCGCATGGGTGGATTTCACCGCGATCGTCACCGGCGTGCCGATGGCCCTGGCGAGTTCCGCCTCGAGGCCGCGGAAATCGCGTTCCGGCTTGGCCGACTGGATGGTGATCTTGGCCTCATTTTTGGAAGGCGCGCCATAGATGGCGATGCCGGCGCTGTCGGGACCGCGATCGCTGAGCGAGATCAGCATCTGCGACAGCATCGCACCAAGCTGGGGTTCCAGCGACTTGTCCTTCAAGAACAGTCCGACAATTCCACACATGTCAGCCTCCCGGTGTTTGTAGCTAAGAGATCGTTTGTAGCTAAGAGATGATGTATCGAATGAGTCCCATAAATTCAATCATATGAAAAAAATATTCCTCTAGTTACGTATGCGTCTCGATGTCGCTTTGCGCACCGCCGCCGTCTCGCCGGGCATTGTGAACCCATTTGGCGGTGCGAATGCGGGCGATCTTGTATGCGTCGAGGATCGACAGCGCATAGATAAGAAAGCCGCCGGCATGACGGCCGACGAAGCTGGCGTCCGGCGGCGCGATCTTGGCCGTGACCCATGCCAGGATCACCATGAAGAAAAGAAACTGCAGGCCGCGCACCGGCACGCCCAGAATGACGTGTCCGCTTGCCGGCAACACGATTGCTGTGCCGAGAACCAGATAGGGGTTGGTGGGTGCCGTGGCTGAGCTGGTCATGCGGCCTGCCGTTCGCTTTTGTTGATCGCGTCGCGCAGCGCCGACACCGCCATGAGCAGTCTTTCGATCAGCGCCGGATCGAATATGGCGTCGCCAAATTCGGCCTGCCGGAAAACGCCGTAGCGCGCCCGTTCGGCCTCGGCCAGCAGCCAGACGATACGGACTCCGTTCGGGGTGATCAGCAGCTCCTTGGCGCGGCCCTCGGCAAAGATCCCGATATGGCTGGCGATGAGGCCTTGCGGAAAGCGCGCCGCCCTGCGGTCGGTGCGCAGCACCGCCTCGGCGGGAAATCCCGGAGCCTTGGGCAGCGTATGCTCAAGGTGATCGAAATTGGAAAAGGTTGTCGGCGAGCCCGGCCGCATCATCATGTCGAAGGTAGCTGGCACTGCGACCTTTTCGGTGATCGAAACACTGAGCCAGCGTGCCGGCAGTTTCCGCGTTGCCAGCGTATCGACGATGGTGCGCACCTGGACGTGTTGGCCGTTCCACGATCCTTCCCAGGTGATGACGCCGGCGGTGCCGTCCGAGACATTGGCTGCGTCGGCGATGACTGTACGGATGCGGTCCTGCTCGATGGCGAGTGACATCGATGCCCTGTTGCGGCTGGCACGCGCCTGCCGGACGAGGTGGAGGACGAGAGCCAGGATCATGGCCCCGGCAAGCAGTGCTGACGTCAACTCGGACATTTTCTCATTGCCAGGCCCGCCCTGGATCCGGACGGGCCTATTCCCATCAATATCCCTGCGGCTTTGGCCACGGCATGGTGAACTGGTCGCCGCGCCGCACGAATCTGTAACGGTAGAAATGGAACCACAGCGAGATCAGGAAGTAGAAGGCGACCATCGCGATCAGCTGCGAACCGAAGCCGAGGAAGATGGCGAAGAAGGTCACCACGCATAGGCAGAAGAGCACGATGGCTGGGATCGGATGGAAAGGGTGCGTGTATCCGCGGCGGATAGAGCCCAGCGGCCACTTCTTGCGGAACATGATGATGTTGATGCTCATGAACGTGTATTGCAGCACGCCCGACAGGATCGAGAAGGTGATCGCTTGGTTGAGGTCGGCGATGAAGGCGAAGGCCAGCGCGATCGGCAGCAGGAACAGGATCGAGCGGTAGGGCGTGCGATATCTCGGATGCACCGCCGAAAACCAGGTCGGCAGATAGCGGTCACGGCCGAGTGAGAACCAAGCGCGCGCCGCGTCGTTGATGCAGCCATTGGCCGACGCCAGCGCGGCAAGCAGCGTGGCGACGAACAACAGGTTCTCGAGCAGCGGACTGCCGGTCAGCTTGCCCGCGTCCCACAGCGGATAATAGGTGATGCCCAGATATTCCCACGGCATCATCGAAGCGCAGACATACCAGGTCATGGCGGCGGCGATCAAAAGCGTGATCATGCCGGCCATGGTGCCGTAAGGCAGCGAGCGGGCCGGCGAGCGCACTTCCTCGGCGGCCTGCGTGGTCCCCTCGATGCCGAGATAATACCAGATGCCGAATTGAAAGGCGGCGATGACGCCGATCCAGCCATAGGGCAGGGCGTTGCCGGGGGTGACCAGTTCGTTGAGCTTCAGCACCGCGCCTTGCGTCCACGGGCTGACCGAAAAGAACAGGATCACGATCGAGATATAGGCGATTGCGGTGATGACGAAGTTGACGTTGAGCGTCATCAGCACGCCGCGATAGTTCAGCCACGCCAGTACGACGATGGTGGCGGCGATAAAGGAATTGTGGGTGAGCCCTTCGACCCCTGCCTTGGCGACGATGGTGTCGCCGAGCAGGATGGCGTCGGACACTTCGAGCATGGTGTAGGCAAAGACCAGGAACAGCGCGACATTGAACGCCATCAGCGGTCCGACGATGTGCTTTGCCTGCGCATACTGGCCGCCGGCGGCAGCGACGGTCGATGTCACCTCGGAATCGATCATCGCGACCGAGGTGTAGAGCAGCCCGACGACCCAGCAGACGATCAGCGCGGCCAGCGCGCCGCCCTTGTCGGCGGCAAAATTCCAGCCGGTGAATTCGCCGACGAGAACGATGCCGACGCCTAGCGCCCAGACATGGGCCGGGCCAAGCACGCGCAGCAGTGAAACCCTGTCCCCGTGGACTACCGGTTCAAGTGTGACCGTCATTGTTCAATCCCCACTCAGATCCGGTGTTTTTCGGAAACGGCTTCAAGCTCACCTTCGCGCGACGAGGTCAGCACCTCTTCGGAGAAAGTCGTGTCGACCTTGAACCAGTCGTAGAGCATCCACAAAGCGAGCACGATCGAGATGCCCCAGCATGCGTAAGAGAGTATCGTCCACATGGTGCGTCCCCCAATTTTTGTCGTCGAAACTCTTACTTGTCGTCGAATTTTTCGTTGATGACGTCGCGATATTCGCGGTCGGACGCGCGAAACAGGAAGACGAAATAACCGATCAGCACCGCGGCCATGATGATCAGCGTCGGCCAGTCGATGACATAGTGGAAGCGGTTCTGGATGATATCGTGCGCGGTCTCGGGCGTGTAGCCGAGCTTTTCCCAGATCGAAGCCATGGTCGGGTTCTGGCCAAGCGCTTCCCACGTCTTGGCGTCGAGCGCATCGATGGATTTCGCCGCACCGGCAAGGCCCAGCTTGAGCGGCAGCCATAGCGCCACGAAAATGGCGACCACGACGACGGCGATGTCGAAAACCTGCCCGGCCTTGCTCTGCTCCGGTGGCGTGTAGCGCGGCATCTCTTCTACCCCTCAGGACTTGCGGTTGCGGAACGCGTCGGCGTTCTTGATATCGAGCCCGTAGATAAATTCCTTGTCTTCCCTGTAGTGCTTGACCATCGCCAGGATGGCGGCCGTGTTGAAGATCAGCACGGCGGCGGCGGCTACCGCGACCACGGCCTTGATGCCGCCATGCGGGATGTAGGGCCATGTCATCAGGAGGACGAAGAGGATCGTCGCCCACAGGCAGACGATCAGGAGCGCGGATCCGCGCACGTCGGAACGGTACAGCGCTTCGATGCGCTGGTGCATGTCTGACATCGGTTTTCCCCTTTTTCCAACGCTCGACCCCGAATTGGCCGCCCGCTGCCCTCTTTCAAGAGAGTGAAATTTTTTTCATAAATTCTGTCCGAATTCCGCAATTGTCAAGCGCGATTTACGCGAGGTTAACCGTTTGCTTCGCGCGGCGGATTTTGCCTGACAATGAAATTAATTGCTTATGGGTATTGCGGCGCCGCAACGTTTGCGGTCAATATTCGACCAAAGCTCCCGCCGCTGCGCAGGGAGCAGGGAACAGCAAAGACTTTTCGAAACGGAGGACGAGCGGATGACGGCATCCTGGAGATTTTCGACCCTGGCGGATCGCCATCGCGCGCTTGGTTCGAAGCTCGAAGACTGGAGCGGCATGGGAACCGCCTGGACCTACGACAAGGATGCCGACGAGGAGTACATCGCCATCCGCACCAAGGCCGGCCTGATGGATGTCTCCGGCCTCAAGAAGGTCCACATCACCGGACCGCACGCCTCGCACCTGATCGACCTCGCGACGACGCGCGATGTCGAAAAGATCTATCCCGGCAAGTCGGCCTATGCCTGCATGCTGAACGAGGCGGGAAAATTCACCGACGACTGCATCCTCTACCGCACCGGCCCCAATGCCTGGATGGTCGTGCACGGATCGGGCACCGGCCATGAGGAGTTGCAGCGTGCTTCGGTAGGACGCGACGTCTCACTGCGCTTCGACGACAATCTGCACGATTTGTCGCTGCAGGGGCCGACATCGGTCGACTATCTGGCCAAGCACGTGCCGGGCATTCGCGATCTCAACTATTTCCATCACATGCAGACGCAGCTGTTCGGCTTGCCGGTGATGATCTCGCGCACCGGCTACACCGGCGAGCGCGGCTATGAGATCTTCTGCCGCGGCCAGGATGCCGGCACGATCTGGGACAGGATTCTCGACGAGGGCAAGAGCGCCGGCATCATTCCGTGCCGCTTCACCACGCTCGACATGCTGCGCGTCGAAAGTTACCTGCTCTTTTATCCCTACGACAATTCCCAAAAGTATCCGTTCGACAATGAAGGCCCCGGCGACACGCTGTGGGAACTCGGCCTCGACTTCACCGTCAGTCCGGGCAAGACGGGCTTTCGCGGCGCCGAGGAGCACTACCGCCTCAAGGGCAAGGAGCGCTTCAAGATCTATGGCGTTCTGCTTGACGGCAAGGAGCCGGCCGATGAAGGCGCGCCTGTCTATCGCGACGGCAAAAAGGTCGGCGTGGTGACCTGCGCCATGTATTCGCCGCTGGTCGAGAAATCGATGGGCATCGCCCGGCTCGACGTCGATTGCGCGGTCAAGGACACCAAGCTCGAAATCCGCAACAAGAGCGGTGCCATCAAGGCGATTGCGCAGCCGCTTCCCTTCGATGATCCCAAGAAGACCAAGCGCACGGCGAAAGGTTGAGGCATAGTCAACGGCGAGGGGTTCGAGGCACGAAGAGTTAGATGGCAGTCAAAAGCATCATCAGCCGGCCCGTTTACGGAACCTTGGGTCCGCAACCGGGCAAGCATCATCTTTTTATCGCGGATGCGGAAGGGGCGCTGGCGATAGGGGACATCGCCGAGATCGCGCCGGCCGGATTCTTTGACGATGCCGAAATCGTCTTCATTCCCGGACCGGACGGCAAATACATCGCTGATCTCGAAGCGCTGAAGCCGGCACAGTTTCATCAGGCACCGTCCTTCGCCAGCCTGCTGCCGCGGCTCAAACAGACGCTGGCCAACGCGCATATGGGTCTGCGCCTCTACCTCGCCGGCACCGAAGGCCTGATCGGCCAGGCGATGCAGGTGGCACTTGAAGCCGGCATCGACCACACCTCGATCCAGACCGAGCATCGCGGCTCGCTGGCGCGGCGCATGCAGTGCGTGCACTGCAAGGGCATCACCGAGAATGTGACGACGCAGCCGGCGACCTGTGCACATTGCGGGCTGCTGCTCCTGGTGCGCGACCACTATTCCAGGCGCATCGCCGCCTTCCAGGGCGTCTGCATCAATGCGGAAGATCGCTCGGAGATTCCTCCGATGGAGGAGATTTTTCGATGAGCACCGGAACAACTAAACTCGATGTCGTCGTCAGCGATGTCGTCCCGGTCAACGACCTGGTCACCCGCTTCCATTTCCGCCGGCGCGACGGCGAGCTTTTGCCGACCTTTTCCGGCGGCGCCCATGTCGTGGTCGAGATGCGCGACGGCGAGCGCACCAGGCTCAATCCCTATTCGCTGATGGGCTCGCCGCTCGACACGCGCGAATACACGATCTCGGTGCGCCGCGATGATGTCGGCCGCGGCGGCTCACTGTTCATGCACAGGCATGTTCGCCCCGGCATGGAGATGGTGGTCAGCTATCCCGTCAATTTGTTCTCGCTCGACCTGCGTGCCAAAAAGCACTTGATGCTGGCCGGCGGCATCGGCATCACGCCATTCATGGCGCAGACCGCGCAACTGGCGGCCGAAGGCGGCAATTTCGAGCTGCACTACACCTGCCGCACCGCATCGCTCGGCACCTATGCCGATGTGCTGCGCGAGCGCTACGACCGCCGGGTCAGGCTCTATCATGACGATCTTGACGAGCGCATCGAACTCGACCGGTTGCTGTCGACGCAGCCGCTCGGCACGCATCTCTATGTCTGCGGCCCGGCCGGCATGATCGGCTGGGTGCGCGACCGCGCCGCTAGCCTCGGCTGGCCGCCGGAGACCGTGCATTTCGAGCACTTCGCGGCACCCCAGCCCGGATTGCCGTTCGACGTGACGCTTGCCGTCAGCGGCAAGACGATTCGCGTCGATGAACAGCAGAGCCTGCTCGAGGCGATCGAGGCGGCCGGCGTCGATCCGCCCTATCTCTGCCGCGGCGGCGTCTGCGGCCAGTGCGAAACCAACGTCATCTCTTCGGACGGCAAGTTCATCCACAACGACCACTGGCTGAGCGAGGAAGAGCACCGTTCGGGCTGTAAGATCATGCCGTGCGTGTCGCGCTTCGAGGGCCGGTCGCTGGTCCTGGAGCGCTAGGAGAAAATCATGGGCATCACCTTTCACAAGGAAACGTTCCGCGACGATTTCACCTTCAGGAACAGCCCGGAGCACATCAGGCGGTTTCCGTTCCCGTTCCACGAAGATGCCTACATGTATGCCGTCAACATCGAGCCGCATGTTGTCGGCCCGAAGGGCAGCGTGCTGGAAAATCTGATCGACGTCGACGAGCACTATGTCGCCGAGATGCAGGATCGCGCGCTGGTGCTGGCCGAGGATCCGCTGCGCTGCCAGTCGCTGCCGCACATGACGCTGGCCGGCTGGGACCTGCTGGAACTTCTGATGGAGCAGCAGGCACTGGGCTATCCCGAGCATTTCACGCTGACACGCGACGGCGACCGCTGGCGCTGGATCAACCGGCCACTCGGCATCGACGATACCTTCACCTTCGGCGACACCTCGACGCTGCCCTATGGGCCGATGGAGTACATCACCCGACAGAGCCAGGGTGATTTCTGCATCCTCGACCAGCGCGACGGCAATCTGTGGATGGATGCCGGCATGGTCACCACGCAGGCCGACTGGTCGCTCGATTTCGACATCGGTATGAACTTCTTCGAGTGGCACGCACCGGTGCCGCTGGCGCATGAAAAGGGGATTTTCGTCAGGGCGCTGAAATTCCTCACCAACATCCAGCAAGGCAGGCCGGCTCGGCGGCTGAACTGGACGATGACCATCAATCCACGCCTCGACACCAGCCCGGAAAATTACCACAAATGGGGCCCGGACCGGGCGACGGTGACGCCGGAGAATGTCGGCGACAAGGTGCATCTGCGCGTCGAGTTGCAGAGCTTCTGGCGCCTGCCGCGCTCGAACGGCATCGTCTTCCCGATCCGCTGCTATCTGATCAAGATGGACGAGCTGGTGACGCAGCCGAAATGGGCCCGGCGCCTGCACCGCGTCATCCGCGACCTTCCCGACGAACTCGCCAACTACAAGGGCCTGACACGCTATCGCCCGGCGCTGGTCGAGTGGCTGTCGAAGCTGGATGATGGCAGTGCGACGTCGCCGGGGTTCGCGCCGGATTGAAGCTGCCGCCCGCAAATCTGCCGATCTCCCCCCTCGTGGGGGAGATGCCCGGCAGGGCAGAGGGGGCGCGAAGGAACGCAAACCTTACCCACCCTCGGCGAAGATCACCAACAACCCCGAGGTTGCAGCTGTGATGATTGATAAGTCGGCGGGACAGCGCCCCCCTCTGTCCTGCCGGACATCTCCCCCACGAGGGGGGAGATCGGCTAACCTAACCCGCGCTCTGCGGATAGCAGATAATCGAGAGATAGCGCATCGGCAGTTTCGTCAGTTGCTCCGGGCCGTGCGGTGCATCGGCGTCGAAGAACAGGCTGTCGCCGGGCTTCATCGGGTAGAGGTTGCTGCCGTGCCGGTAAACGACCTCGCCTTCGAGCATATAGAGGAACTCCATGCCCTCGTGCTGGAAGGTCGGGAACACATCCGAATCCTCGGTCAACGTGATCAGATAGGGTTCGACGACGACGCCGCTGGTGTTGGAGCCGATATGGCCGAGCAGATTGTACTGGTGTCCGGCGCGCGTGCCGCGGCGCTCGACATCGAGGCCTTGGCCGGCCTTGACGAAGACGGCGCTGCGCTCTTCCTCGAAGCGGCGGAAGAAGGCGGTCACCGGAACGCCGAGTGCCCGCGACAGTGCCTGCAAGGTGGTCAGCGACGGCGAGGTGATGCCGTTCTCGATCTTCGACAGCATGCCCAGCGAAATGTCGGTGGCGACCGCGAGATCAGCGACGGTGATGCCGAGCTTCTTGCGGAAGGCCCGCACCTCGCGGCCAATCGCCACCTCCAGCACTTTTTCGCGAGTGTCGCGAATGGCATGCGGGTTCTGCGTCAGCGGCGCGCGGATGGTTTTCCCGTCGGCCGAGACCTTTGGCAGCGGCTTGGCCTTTGCACCGGCGGAACCAGCCTTGGAATCGGAAACTGTCTTCGCCACGTCGCCCCCGGATGCTGCGGATTTATTTCACTCTAGGTGAACATGTCAGGTGCCGATACATCAGCGCAAGTGCGACGGCAAGTCGCCTGAGGGCGCATGGGGGTGATCCGGCGTTTCGCCGCCTTCAGTTTTTTGCCGAAAATCCACCCCGGCAGAACGCTGTTTCAGCACCGGGCTGTTGACAGCACGAAAGCGCCAATTACTGTCCTGTGAGTGAAATTTGTTTCGTAAGAGCAATTCCAGGAAAAGTGTGAAACGGTTTTCCCGGGAAAGCTCATAGCGCTTTCCCTTGGGATTGCGTCAACACAAAAGTCCAATTCAGATCGGGAGGCCTGCAATGAAAAGTCGCGTTGCCGTCATCGGAGCCGGACCGTCCGGCCTGGCACAACTCAGGGCCTTCAAGTCGGCGGCCGACAAGGGCGCCGACATTCCCGAGATCGTCTGCTTCGAAAAGCAGTCTGACTGGGGCGGCCTGTGGAATTACACCTGGCGTACCGGCCTCGACGAGCATGGCGATCCGGTGCACGGCTCGATGTACCGCTACCTCTGGTCGAACGGCCCGAAGGAATGCCTGGAATTCGCCGACTATACATTCGAGGAGCATTTCGGCCGGCCGATCGGCTCCTATCCGCCGCGCGCCGTGCTGTGGGATTACATCAAGGGCCGCGTCGAAAAATCCGGTCTGCGCAAATGGGTGCGCTTCAACAGCCCGGTGCGCATGGTGACGTTTTCGGACGAGACGAAGAAGTTCACCGTCACCGCGCATGACCGCACCAACGATGTCACCTATTCGGAAGAGTTCGACAATGTCGTCGTCGCTTCCGGGCATTTCTCGGTGCCCAACGTGCCATATTTCGAGGGTTTCTCCACCTTCAACGGCCGCATCCTGCACAGCCATGATTTCCGCGACGCGATGGAGTTCAAGGGCAAGGACATCCTGATCATCGGCCGCTCCTATTCAGCTGAGGACATCGGTTCGCAATGTTACAAGTACGGCGCCAAATCGATCACCTCCAGCTACCGCTCGAAGCCGATGGGCTTCAAATGGCCGGAGAATTGGAAAGAGGTGCCGCTGCTGCAAAAGGTCGTCGGCAAGACCGCCCATTTCAAGGATGGCACCACTAGGGATGTCGACGCCATCATCCTGTGCACCGGCTACCTGCATTCCTTCCCCTTCCTCACCGACGATTTGAAGCTCAAGACCGCCAATCGCATGTGGCCGCTCGATCTCTATGAAGGCGTCGTCTGGGAGAAGAACCCGCAGCTTTCTTATATCGGCATGCAGGACCAGTTCTACACCTTCAACATGTTCGACGCGCAGGCCTGGTTCGCCCGCGACGTTATCATGGGCCGCATCAAGCTCCCCTCTGCCGAGGCGATGGCCGAGCACGGCGCGAAGTGGCGCGCGCGTGAGGAAACGCTCGAAGACGCCGAGCAGATGATCTGGTTCCAGGGCGACTACACCAAGGAATTGATGGATCAGACCGACTATCCCGGTTTCGACGTCGAGGCGGTCAACCAGACCTTCATGGAGTGGGAGCACCACAAGGGCGAAGACATTATGAGCTTCCGCGACCACGCCTACCGCTCGTTGATGACCGGCACCATGGCGCCGCTGCATCACACGCCCTGGCTGCAGGCGTTGGACGATTCCATGGAGAGCTATCTGGAAGTGAAAGGCGTGGCGGCGGAATAGCCGTCGCGCCTCAAGCTACCCCAGCCTCGCCCGTGCGTTCGCCGTCCAGGCGCTGAACAGCCGGTCGGCGACGATGCCGATGAAGGCTATTGCCAGGCCGGCGACGATGCCGCGGCCGGAATCGGCCTTGGACAGCGCGATGAACACTTCCTGGCCGAGATCGCGCGTGCCGACCATGGCGCAGATGATGATCATCGCCAGCGCCATCAGGATCGTCTGGTTGACGCCGAGCATGATCTCCGGCAGCGCCAGCGGCAGTTGCACGCGAAAGAAGGTCTGGCGCGGCGTGCAGCCGGAAACCTTGGCCGCCTCGATCAGCGCTGGCGGCACCTGCCTGATGCCGTGATTGGTGTAGCGGATCGCCGGCACCACGGCGAAGGCAATCGTTGCGATCATCGCGGTGACATCGCCGACCCTGAACAGCATCACCACCGGGATAATGAAGCAGAAGGACGGCAGCACCTGCAGCGTGTCGATGATTGGGGTGATGACCTTTTCGAAGCGGTCGCTGCGCGAGGCCGCGAGCCCGATGGGAATGCCGATCAGGCACGCGATGAAGGCCGAGATGCCGCAGAGATAGACGGTCGCCATGGTCTTTTCCCAGAGCCCGGTGACGGCGCAGAAGGCGGTCGGCGCGGCTACCAAAGCGGCCAGACGCAAGCCGGAGAGCTGATAGCCGGCGAGCCCGAGCAGGAAGACGGCACCCAGCCACGGAAAGCCTTCGCAAAAGGCGCGCAGCGGGTTCAGCAAATTGAGGATGAGCGCCACGCGAAACGCTTCGATCGTGTCGAAGAAATTGATCGTCACCCAGTTCACCGCCGCCTTCCACAGCGGTGCGGTGGTGAAGGTGATCGCCTTCGGCACCGCCGCGAAGGCCGGCACGAACAGGCCGAGCAGCGTTGTCACGGAAAGGATGGCGATGGCCAGCGTCAGATTGGGATAACGCCGCCAGAGGCCCGGGCTGATCGCCTGATGGACATGACCCTTGGCCTGCTTGTGCGCGATGGCCTGGCTCAGCCGGTCGAGCGCGATGGCGAGCGCCACGATGGCGAGACCGGCTTCCATCGCTTCGCCGACCTTCAGCGCGCGCAGTGCCAGAAGCACGTCGTAGCCGAGGCCGCCGGCGCCGATCATCGAGGCGATGATCACCATGTTCAGCGCCAGCATGATGACCTGGTTGACGCCGACCATCAGCGTCGGCCGTGCGGAGGGCAGCAGCACGCGCCACAGTTTCTGCCGCGCCGTGCAGCCGGCCATCTCGCTGAAATCATCGATCTCGGACGGCACCCGCGACAGTCCGAGCATCGTCGCCCGCACCATCGGCGGGGTGGCGAAGATGGCGGTGGCGATCATCGCCGACACCGGGCTATTGCCGAACAGCAGCAGCATCGGAATGAGATAGGCGAAGGTCGGGATCGTCTGCATCAGGTCAAGGGCAGGGGAGACGACGAGCCTTTCGGCCCATGGCTTGCGCCACGCCCAGATGCCGGCGAACAGGCCGGTGACGATGCAGAACGGCACGGCGATGGAGATCAGCGCCAGCGTCAGCATGGCACTGGTCCATTGACCAAACAGCGCGATATAGAGGAAGCAGCCACCAACCATCAGGCTGAGTTTCCGGCCTCCAACGGCACGTCCGGCGAAGAAGGCGGCAGCGCAGACGCCGACCCAGGACAGGCGCGGCAGGACATAGGCCTCAGTGCCGTGGCCGATCTTGAAATTCTTGGCGAGCAGATTGAGCGCGAAATCAAGGGGAACGCCGAGCACTGCGGTGATCGAGCGGGTCAGCCACGACAGGTTCGACTTGATCCAGCGCATCAGCGCGCTGACCCAGTCGGCGACCGGCACGACGGCGCTTGCCGGATAATTGACCGCCCAGGGCAGGCGGTCCTGCAACAGGAACACGACAAGCACGGCGGCAAGCGCGAACGCCCAGACCAGCAGCCAGACCTGAATCGGTCGCGACCTTGCCTCGCTGGCGCTTGCCGTCACCGTCATGCGCCAGCCCTCGACCGATCAATGCCGGCCAGCAGATCGATCACCGCTTGCGGCGTCACCTCGCCGATCGGCTTGCCGGTGCCGTTGACCACCGCGAACGGCTTGTCGGCGGCAACGATACCGGCCGAGAAGCTGGCGATCTTGGCATCCGGGGCAACGGTGCCGCCGTGTTCCGAGCCGTCGCAGGCGCGCATCAGGCTGCGTGCCGAAATCACCTTGGCGCGGTCGACGTCACGGGTGAACTCGGCGACATAGTCGGTCGCCGGATTGACCACCAGCTCTTCCGGCGTGCCGATCTGGATGACCTCGCCATCCTTCATGATGGCAATGCGGTCGGCCAGCCGTATCGCCTCGTCGAAATCATGGGTGATAAAGACGATGGTCTTGTGCAGCATGGTCTGCAGCCGCATCAGTTCATCCTGCATCTCGCGGCGGATCAGCGGGTCGAGCGCCGAGAACGGTTCGTCGAGAAACCAGATTTCCGGTTTTGTCGCCAGGCTGCGGGCGATGCCGACACGTTGCTGCTGGCCACCGGAAAGCTCGCGCGGATAGAAATGCTCCCGACCGCGCAAGCCGACAAGCTCGATGACCTCGCGGGCCCTTGCTTCGCGCGTCGCCCGGTCCTGCCCCTGGATGCTGAGCGGGAAGGCGATGTTCTCCAGCACGTTGAGATGCGGCAGAAGCGCAAAATTCTGGAACACCATGCCCATGCGGTGTCGCCGCAGTTCGATGAGCGCCGCATCCGAGATTTTCAGGAGGTCCTTGCCCTCGAATTCGACCTTGCCGTGGGTCGGCTCGACCAGCCTCGACATGCAGCGCACCAGCGTCGACTTGCCGGAGCCCGACAGGCCCATGATGATGAAGATTTCGCCCTGGCGGATTTCGAGGTCGACGGCGCGCACCGCGCCGACCAGTCCGGCGGCAGTGACATCGGCCATGCTGGCCTTGCCGTCGCGTTCGCGGATGAAGTTGGCCGCGTTCGATCCGAACAGCTTCCAGACATTGCGGCAGGCAAGTTTTATCGGACGGGCATCCTTTTGTGTGCCCGCCACGTTTGGCTCCTGTTCAATCTTGTCCGTCATTCAAACGTCCTTCTGGAACATCAAGAATTGAGACCCGGCCGATCAAGCAGCGGGTCTCATTTTTCCAGTTGGAACGATCACTGCGCCCAGGCTTTCCAGTCGGCCTCGTGGGCCGCGATCCAGGCCGCGGCGACATCTTCCGGCGTCTTGCCGCCGAGGTCGATCTCGCCGCTCATCTTGTTGAGTTCGTCGGTGTCGACCGTGTAGGCCTTCGCCACCTTGTAGGCGACCGGCCATTTGTCCTTCATGCCGGACCAGGAGTACTTCCAGATCTCGCCATGCGGCTTGCCGCAATCATATTTGGCGTCGGGGTTGGTGCCCCATTTCGGATCGTTGTAGCACTCGGGCGTATATTCGGGGAATTCGACCCACTCGCCCTTGTACTTGGCCGGCGCCCAGTGCGGCGAATAGATCCACAGCATGATCGGCGCCTTGCGCTGGTAGGCGGAATCGAGTTCCGCGAACATCGCCGCGTCGGTGCCGGCATGGATGACGGTGAAGGGCAGTTTCAGGGCCTCGACGCGCTCGTCGTCAAAGCCTTCCCATGTTACCGGGCCGCCGAGATAGCGGCCCTTCGGCGCGGTCTCCGCCGTCGAGAAGGCTTCGGCGCATTTCGGGTCTTTCAGCGCTTCCCAGTTGGGCAGGCCGGGGCATTTCTCCTTCATGTATTCGGGAAACCACCACTCTTCCTTGGCCTTGGGTCCGAGCTTGCCCAGCCGTTCGGTCTGGCCGGTCGCATCGGAGGCTTTCATCGCCTCGCCGGCGGTCGTGTCCCAGAATTCCAGGCCGACATCGAGATCGCCATTGGTGAGACCGGTGGTCAGGCTGGAGAGGTAGTCGGCGGTCGGATATTCGACGGTATAGCCGAGCTTTTCCAGGATGCCACCGAGGATCTTGGCGTTCAGATTGACACTGGTCCAGTCGAATAGCGCGATCTTGATCGGATCGTTGGATTCCGGTGCGGCGGCTTGGGCGGAAGGCGTCAGCAGGCTTAACGTCGCCAGCGCGACGGCGCCCATCGAGAGTTTCGAGATGTGACTGCGAAATGACATGCTTGTTCTCCTTCAAGCTGTGACAGTTATCGGTCGTTCCCTTCTTGCGGCTTTTCTTGATTGTGTTGGAAAGGCGGTTCGTTGCGCAAGGCCGTCGGCGCCAAATTGTTGCCCTGGCCCTGACCAACGCAGGCAAGATGGTGCTCAATTCTGGTGATGGTGGAAAATGCTGGGAGTCTCAGCGTCATGGCTGCCGACGGATCGCTGCGGGAGCGATCATCTGCGGATCAATTGCCAGTCCTGCGGCGCCCTGCAAGGTGTTCCCATGATCCAGAGCATTTCCGGCGTAACTCGATCGCCTCCATGCTCTATCCGTTTGTTTTTTACGCAATTCCGGGCGCAAAACCGCTTCGCACTTTTGCTGGAATTCCTCTCGGCTGCTGGCCCAGCAAGCCCCATCCTGCCAAGGCAGTTTCACAGGATGAAATTATATATACCAAGGGTCATGCCGCGCAACGACTAACGCCTGTGGGACGCATAAATTCAGACTGCAGGCGAAGTCGAAGCCTACCAGCAGACGTAGCCGCCATCGACGATCAGGTCGAGGCCGGTGACAAAGCTAGAGGCGCGGCTGGCCAGGAAAACTGTTGGTCCGACCATTTCCTCCGGCGCCGCCATGCGCCCCATCGGCGTGTCGCGCTTGAAGATCTTGACCTCTTCCGCCACCTCCGGCCGCTTGTTCATCGGCGTCAGCGTGTAGCCGGGGCTGACGACATTGACGCGCAGCCCGCGGTCGGCCCACTCCATGGCGAGACTCCTGGACATGTGGATGACGGCGGCCTTCGAGGAATTGTAGTGCGCCTGCGTCAGGCCCCGGTTGACGATGGTGCCGGACATCGAGGCGATGTTGATGATCGAGCCCTTGCGTCGCGTCAGCATCTTGCGGGCTTCGGCCTGACAGGACAGGAAGACGCCGGCGACATTGACCTCGTGCACGTTCTGCCATGTTTCCAGTGGCATCGTCTCGGCGGGCTCGGAGCCGGCAATGCCGGCATTGTTGACGGCGACGGTCAGCGCACCGAGTTCGCTCTCGACGCGATCGATTGCCGCCGCGAGATCACCCTCAGACGTCACCGTGCCGGTCAGCACAATAGCCTTGCGGCCGAGTGCCGTGATCCGGTGCGCTGTTTCGTCCAGTCCACCTTTCGACGCATGGCCGAAACAGGCAACATCGGCACCCGCCTCGGCCAGTCCGATCGCGATTGCCTGTCCAATGCCGCTGCCGGCGCCCGTGACCAGCGCGACATCGCCTTTAAGTTTGAAAAGATCCATCGATAGCCCTCCCTGCCTTCGGGAGGGTACGCGCCGCGCTATGTCCCGAGCAAGCTCCCATCCTCGACCTCGACAATGGTCGGCGAAAACCCGTCCAGCTCACCGAACACCCAGGCGTAGGGCGCCTCGAGGCGCAAATTGATCGGCGTGGCTTTGATGCCGCGGATTTTCATCTCAGCGGCCGACTTCGAAGAAAGGCTTCCCGAGCAAGTCGGGAACGACGTCGATGCCAAGGCCCGGTCCATCCGGAATGCCCATGCGGCTGCCGGTGACCGGCGGCATGTTCGACGCCGTGCGCACCGTCACCCATTCATGGAAGGCGATGGCATGCAGCCGGCGCTCCTCCGGCGTCGACAGCGATAGATGCGCCATGGCCGCGGTGTCGATCTCGGCGCCGCCGGTGTCCTCGACGGTGATCATGAAGCCGAGGTCGACGGCGAGGTCGCGGATCTGCCGCGTCTTGGTCACGCCGCCGAGCCGTGAGATTTTCAGCGTCAGCCCGTCGGCCGCACCCTTGCGGTGGATGTCGAGCATGTCGTCCAGCGAGGCTACGGACTCGTCGAGCACCATCGGCTTGTCCAGTGAACGGCGCACCGACATGCATTCGTCGATGGTGGTGCAGGGCTGCTCGAATGTGTAGTCGATGGCCCGCGTCGCGTCGGCGAACTGGCGCGCCTGGTAGGGTGTCCAGCCGGCATTGGCGTCGCAGAAGATGACCGTGCCTTTCGGCACCGAAGCGGCGACCGCGGCGACGCGCTCGATGTCGTCATGGACATTGCCGCCGACCTTGACCTGCAGCCGGTGGAAGCCGTCCTTGACGATCCGCTTGGCAAGTGCTGCCATGGCGTCGACGCTGCCATGGGTGACGACCTTGTAGAGTTCGGCGGTCTCGCTCTCCCTGCCGCCGAGCAGCGTCACCAGCGGCACATCGGCGGCACGCGCGGCGAGATCCCAGCAGGCCATGTCGAGCGCCGACTTGATGTAGGGGTGGCCCTTGAACACCGTGTCCATCAGCCGGCCGATGCCGGCTAGTCCGCGTGGATCGTGGCCGATCAGATGCGGCGCGATCTCCACCACGCCGGCGCGAACGCCGGCGGCGAAGGCAGGCGAATAAAAGTTGCCGAGCGGCGCCATTTCGCCCCAACCGGTTATACCGCTGTCTGATGTGATGGAAACGATCACCGCGTCGAAGGCGTCGGCCTCGCGCCCCTTCGACATGCGATAGGGCCCGTCCACGAAGGGCTGTACGACATGGTAGGCCTTGATGGTTTCGATCTGCACGTGTCTTTTCCGTTGGCTGCGATGTTGGGGCCGGGTCAAACGCCTTTCGACGGGCGCTGTTCGAGGCCGCGCGCGTAGGAAAGAAGCTCTTCAAAATCGAGGTCGATATGCTCGCGGGCATGGCGCTGGGCGGCGCGCATATCGGTGCCTTTGAGCAACCGCGCATAGGTCTCGTGAACGTCTTCGGCTGGCACCGCCTCGTTGCGTGCCTGCTGGTGCAGGGCGAAATACATCTGCAAGCGGCTGGTCAGCCGCTGCCAGGTTTCCAGCAGCACCGAATTGTCGGCCCATTCGTAGATCAGGCCATGCAGTTGCAGCGCGGTTTCGATTTGGCGTGTCGTGTCCAACTCACGGGTCGCCTGCTTCACTGCTTCGTGGCGCCGGTCGAGCTCGTCGAAGAAGCGCTGGTCGCGCAGCGGCCACGCCCGCTCGATGGCCAGCTCGTCCATCACCTTGTTGAACGAATAGGCATCGTCGATATCCTTGGCCGTGACCTCGATCACGAATGTGCCGGCATAGGGAATGCTGGTCAGGATGCCTTCCTGGACCAGCTCGCGCATCGCCTCGCGCAGCGGCGCGCGGCTGACCCGCATCTGTTCGGAGATACGGAGTTCGTTGAGCTTCTGGCCGGGTTCGAGCTGGCCGGTCAGGATCGCGCGCCGCAGCAACGCGACGATCTCGGCGCGGCGCGTCGTGTCCGCGATCGGACTGAAATCCGCTTTCCCCATTCGGTTGCTCCCAAGGAAACCGAAAGCAAGACAAGCAGATTGTCGACAATCTAACAAGAGGTCATCTTCGGATTCTTGAGGACCGCTGGCATGGCTGTTTCTTCAGCCTCAGGCCGCGCGGCCGTAGAAACCGACACGCTCCTCGGCGCTGAACATCACGCCTGGCTTCTCATAGTAGGAAAACACCGCGATCATGCGCTCGCGCTCGCCTTCGACAGTGGTGACCCGATGCGCGGTGTTCTTGCCGCGGAAGACATTTAACGTGCCCGGTTTCATGCGCAGGATCTTTGCTTCGGGGTCGCGCCCTTCTAGCAATCTGGCGACGCCATCATAGTTGGGATTGTCGTCCGACCGCAGATCGGTGCGATATTCGAGGTCGCCGCCACGCTCCGCTGCCTGCAACAGCAGCGTCGTCGTGAATTCCGAACGATCGAAATGCCAGTTCAGCGCCTCGCCGGCGCGATAGGCCATGACATTGGTGCGGGCCAGCGGATCCTGCATGACATGCAGTCTGGTCTTGCCCGTCGTTGCGGCCAGGAAGCGCAGCAGCGGTTCGTATTCGTAGATGGCGAGCACGACGCTGTCCGGAATCTGGTCGGCGCAGACGGTATGGCTTATGGTCTCGACCTTGCGCAGCGCCGGATGGTCGGGCCCTAGCTCGGGAATGTCGGGCTTGAAGTAGATGTTGTGCATCCGCCTGTGCACATGCGACCGCGCGGCCATCACCGGCTGGATTTCCCGCACGGCTTTTTCAGCGACGCCGGGGCGCAAAAACCCTTCGAGATTGAACATGCCGTCGGCTTCGAGCGCGGCGATGGACTGTTCGACAAGGCGCTGCCATTCGGCGCTGCCTTCGCGGTCGAGCGGATAGCGGTCGAGATCGAGGATGTCTTTCATGGTCACGGGCTCCGAGGTTCTGAGCCTATGAGACGGCAAAAAAATCTTTCTCTCAACGAGGAAAATAATTAGGATTGAGCAAGAAAAACTTATGGAGCCAGATATGGATCGGCTGCCGCCGCTGAATGCAATCAAGGCCTTCGAGGTCGCGGCTCGTGCCGGCAGCTTCACTTTGGCCGCGACCGAGCTTGGCGTATCTTCGGCGGCGGTCAGCCAGCAGATCCGCAATCTCGAGAGCTGGTTCGGCAAGCAGTTGTTCGTGCGCAGCGGCAACCGCATTGCGCTAACCGATGCCGGCCACGCCATCTATCCGCAGACCGCACGGGCGCTGGGCGACATCGCCGCGATCGGCCGGCGCATGCTGGAGGGAGGAGTGCGGACGCGTCTGGTCGTCAGCGTGCCATTCTCGCTGGCCGAACTGTGGCTGGCGCCGAGGCTGGCCGTGCTTCTCGATGCCTTCCCGCAAATGGCGATCGACGTCCGCGTCGAGGACGATCCGGTCGATCTGATGCGCCAGAACATCGACCTGCGCATCAGCTATGGCGATTATCACTATCCCGGATTGAAGCTTGTTCGGCTCGTCCATGATGACGTCGTGCCCGTCTGCGCGCCCGAATTCTGGCGCCGGCACGGCAATGGCGATTCGGGTCTGACGGATTTGCACGAGAGCCTGTTCATCCACACCAATTGGGGGCCGAACTATGCCTCGCACCCGACCTGGGCGGATTGGTTCGCGGCATCTGGCGGCAGCCGCTCGCCCGACCCGTCGCACGGTCGCCGCGTCGGCCTGTCCAGCCTCGCGATCGCCTCGGCGAGGTTGGGTCTGGGCATCGCCCTTGGCCAGCGGGTCATGGCGGGAGCCGATCTGGAGGCCGGCCGCTTGATCGCGCTCTCCTCCGTCTCGGTGCGCCTCGGGCACCCCTACTGTGCATTCATGCCGCCAGCCAAGGCCGACCGTGCCGATGTCGCCGGCCTGGTGGAGCTGCTCATGAAAGCGGCGCCCGCGACCTGTGGGAAGGCCGGGGCGCCGCGCTGAAGCCGGGTCCTGACGGGGGTGTTCAGGTGGCCGGCTTTTCCGGTATCGGCGATACAGGCGCTCCGGGTCCGATCTTTTGCAGATTGCCCGTGATCACCTGGTCGCCCTCGGCGACGCCGCTCAAGATGGCGACCTGATCGCCGCTCGTGGGTCCGAGCGAAACCAGCCGCTGGTCGACCGTGTTGCCCTTGCCGACGACATAGAGATATTTGCCGAGCTGGCTCGAGCCCAGCGCCGTCTGCGGCACCATGAGCGCGTCAGCCTGCTCTCTCACATGCAGCCGGACACGAACATATTGGCCCGGCAGCAGCGTGAACTTGCCGTTGCCGATCGTCGCGCGCGCGGTGATGGTGCCGGTCGAGCGGTCGACCGAATTGTCGATGAAGGTAAGCTCACCCTTCTGGCTTGCCTCGGTCTGGCCGGGGAGCAGGACCTCGACCTCGATCGGGCCGTTCGCACGGGCTTGCTCGATCTCGGCCAGATCCGTCTCGCTCGGGTTGAAGGTGACGTAGATCGGGTCGAGCTGAACCAGCGTGTTGAGCACGGTGCCGGCGACGCTGACCAGCGTTCCGACCGAGGCCTGGTTGCGGCCAAGGCGCCCGCCAAACGGCGCACGGATTTCGGCGTAGCTCAGATTGAGTTCGGCGGTGCGGACCGCCGCCTGGTTGAGAGCCAGCGATGCCTGTGCTTCGCGCAAGGTGCTGGTGCGCTGGTCGAAGCCGTCCTTGGCGAGGTAGCCGCTCCTGGCGAGTTCGGTGCCGCGGCCAAGGTTGGAGCGGGCATAGTCGAGCGTTGCCGTGTCTCGCTGCACCTGCGCCTTCGCCTGGTCGAGAGCGGCCTGGAAGTCATCCGGGGAGATCTTGTAGAGAAGATCGCCCTGCCGGACATCGACACCGTCGGCAGCGGTCTGCTCCTGCAGATAGCCGGGAATCCTGGCCTGCAAGGTGATGCTGCGGATCGGTTCGGTCCGCGCGGCATAGTCGAGGTAGATCGGGATCGTCTTCTTGACGACGCTGACCACCGGCACCGGCATGACGAATGCCGCCGGGGCGGGCGCCGCGCCAGCCGTGCCGGCATTGAGGCTGAGATTGCCCATGTCGAGCAGGTGGACGCTGGCCACCGAGATCGCACCCAGCGCGACAGCCGTTCCCAACGCGATTTTCCATTTACGCATGATCAGTCTCCAATCTTATTCGGCCGCTTCCGCCAGGGGCGGGAAGGCGGGCTTGGTCGTTGGTTCATTGTCTTGAGAGGCGGGCTCGTCATTGCCGCGGCGTTCGCGCAGCTGTTCGATGACCGCGTAGAAGACCGGCACGAACACCAGCGACAGTATGGTCGCCGCGACCATGCCGCCGAACACGGTGGTGCCGATCGACTGCCGGCTTGCAGCACCGGCGCCCGTCGCGAACATCAGCGGCAGCACGCCGAGGATGAAGGCGAAGGCCGTCATCAGGATCGGCCGCAGCCGCAGCCGTGCGGCTTCCATCGCCGCCTCGACAATGCTCAAGCCTTCCTCGCGCCGTCGCCGGGCGAACTCGACGATCAGGATCGCGTTCTTCGCCGCCAGGCCGATCAGCATAACGAAGCCGATCTGCGAGTAGACGTCGATCTGCATGCCGCGCATCCACAGCACCACGAACGCGCCGAACAGAGCGAGCGGCACCGCCAGCAGCACCATGAACGGCATCGCCCAGCTCTCATACTGCGCCGCCAGGATCAGGAAGACGAAGACGATGGCGAGGCCGAAGACGACGGACGCAATCGATCCTGCCTTGAGTTCCTGGAAGGTGATGCCGGTCCATTCGAAACCGAAATCCCTGGGCAGTGCGGTGGCGGCGGCCCGTTCCATCGCGGCGACCGCCTGGCCCGAGGAGAAGCCGGGTGCGGCGCCGCCATTGATCGAGGCCGAGGCGTTGTTGTTGTAGTGCGGTACCGTTTCCGGACCGACGAAGGGCACGAGTTTGCCCAGCGTGCTGAGCGGCACCATGCCGCCGGAGGCATTGCGCACATAGAGCCGCGAAATGTCGGCGGCACCCGCACGTGCATCCTTGTCAGCCTGGATGGTCACACGGAAGGTGCGGCCGAACAGGTTGAAATCGTTCACGTAGAGCGAGCCGAGGTAGATCTGCAGCGTGCTGAACACATCGGGCAGGTTGAGGCCGAGCAGCTTGGCCTTGCTGCGGTCTAGGTCGTAGTTGAACTGCGGCGTCGAGGTCGAGAACGGCGAGAACAGCTGTTGCGGATTGATTTCCGGCTGCTTGCGCGCCTCGGCGATCACGGCTTGCGTCGCGTCGTTGAGGGCTGAACTGCCGCGGCCGGTGAGGTCCTCGACGACGAATTCGAAGCCGCCCGTCGTGCCTATGCCGGGGATCGACGGCGGATCGAAGCTCAGCGCGAAGGCTTCCGGGATCTGCATCAGCTTGCCGCGTACGTCGGCGACGAGCTTCGAGGCGCTCTGGTCTGGACCGCGTTCCTCCCATGGCTTCAGGATGGCGAATTCGACCGCCGAATTCGACTGCGCGGCACTGGTCAGGAAGTTCAGGCCGCTGATCGAGCCGACGATATCGACGCCGGGTGTCGCCTGCAGAATGTCGCGCGCCTTCTGCGCCACCGCGTCGGTGCGCTCCAGCGAAGCGCCGTCGGGCAACTGGATGACGACGAAGAAATAGCCCTGGTCCTCGACCGGAAGGAAGGTCGAGGGCAGTCGCTGCCAGACGAAGTAGGTGGCGACCAGTCCGGCAGCGAACAGGCCGAGCATGATCCAGCGCAAGCGGATGAGGATGCGCACGCCATTCGCATAGGCATGCGACAGCCTGTCGAAGCCTGTGTTGAACCAGCGGAACAGCACGAACTGCGTCGACCCGCGATGCCGCAGGAAGGCGGCACTGAGCGCGGGGCTGAGCGTCAGCGAGTTGAAGGCGGAGATGCCGACGGAGATCGCCACTGTCAGCGCGAACTGATTGTAAAGCTTGCCGGAGACGCCGGGGATGAAAGCGACCGGCACGAACACCGCCATCAGAACGGCTGTCGTGGCGATGATCGGACCGGTGACTTCGGCCATCGCGGCCTTTGTCGCCGCCAGCGGCTTGAGCCCGGCCTCCAACTGTCGCTCGACATTCTCGACCACGACGATGGCGTCGTCGACGACCAGGCCGATCGCCAGCACCATGCCGAGCAGGGAGAGCATGTTGAGCGAGAAACCGAGCATCTCCATAACGACCAGCGTCGCCACCAGCGACACCGGAATGGCGATGGTCGGGATGATCGTCGTGCGCCAGCTTTGCAGGAAGATGAACACCACGGCGACGACCAGCACCAGCGCTTCGCCAAGCGTGATCAGCACGTCATGCATCGACGCCGAGACGAAACGCGTCGTGTCGTAGTGCATCGCATAGGAGACGCCCTTCGGGAAACGGCCCGAAAGCTCCTGCATCTTGTCCTTGACGCGCTGCTGCAGATCGAGCGCGTTGGAGCCGGGCATCTGATAGACGGCGAGCACCACGGTCGGGTCCTTGCCGAAGAAGGCCGACGACGAATATTGCAGCGCGCCGAGTTCGATGCGGGCGACGTCGCGCAGCCGCACCAGCGAGCCGGTGTCCGTGTTGGCGCGCACCACGATATCGCCGAATTCCTTGGGATCGCTCAAGCGGCCTATAGCGTTGACCTGCATCTCGAAGGCGGTGCCGGCCGGGGCCGGCGACTGGCCGATCTTGCCGGCCGCCACCTGAACATTTTGCTCGGAGATGGCGTTTTGGACATCGACCGCGGTGATGCCGAGATTGGCGAGCTTGTCGGGATCGAGCCAGACGCGCATCGAATAGCGCCGCTCACCGAAGATCTGCACGTCGCCGACGCCGGGCAACCGCTTCAGCGGATCGACCACCTGCAGATAGGCAAGATTGCTCAGCGCCACCGGATCGACCGAACTGTCGGGCGAGGTTAGGTTGACGATGAGGACGAAGTTCGGATTCTGCTTCTTGATCGTCACGCCGCCCTGGTTGACGATCGCCGGCAGCGACGACGCAGCCTGCGAGACGCGGTTCTGGACGTCGACGGCGGCAGTGCTGAGCGAATAACCGACATCGAAGGTGATGGTGATGGTCGAGGAGCCGTCATTGGAACTCGTCGACGACATGTAGGTCATGCCTTGCACGCCGTTGATCTGCTGCTCCAGCGGCGTCGTCACCGTGTCTGCGACCACCTGCGCGCTGGCGCCCGGATAGTGGGCGCTGACCACGACCTGTGGCGGGGTGATGTCGGGAAACTGCGAAACGGGCAGCAGGAAATAACAAATCGTCCCGGCGAGCACCATGATGATGGCGATCGCCGAGGCGAAGATCGGACGATGGATGAAAAAGTTTACCACGACACGCACGCCTCTCCGACTGCTCTTGCCCGCCCGAAGGCGCTGGCAACCCTGGACAGCCTTTGGCCGCGCCCGTCACTGCGTTCCTCCAGAGAGCGCAGCAACGGCACCTCGCGGCGCTGCGCATCGGCGAGCGAGCGCAGCATCGTCTCGAAGGCGCGCGGGTCGACGCCATCGGCTTTCATGACCAGCCGGATCATCGGATCCCGGACGGCTTCATCTATGGTAAGATCGCGGCGCTGTGGCATTGGCCGGCTCCTTGTCTGTCGATTCGCAGCCCATGCTCGCGAACCGTTTTCATCTCTTCACCGGCCGAGGCCGCATGATCTGCAATTTTTCGCCTGTCTCGATCTGGGCTGTTTTGATCTGGTAGGACCAGTTCACGGCCTTGTGATTGACGAAAGACGACATAGGTGTTACCAGTAAGTAACATTCGTGACGTTACAGACCGGTAACACCCTAGTCAAGAGGCGTACCGAGGGATTTTTGGGAAACCGAGGAGGTTTTGATGGAAGACGGCACTGTGGAGCGCGCTCGCCCCCGGGACAGGATCCTGGAGACGGCGCAGGACATGTTTCACAAGCATGGCATTAAGGGCGTCGGCATCGACGCGATCACTGAGGCCGCCGGAACCAACAAGATGACGCTCTATCGTCATTTCGATTCAAAGGACGACCTCATCATCCAATGCCTGCGCGCCACCGCCTGCAAGGCTGGTGCAATGTGGGAAAAGTTTGAAA
This sequence comes from Mesorhizobium sp. M0621, assembly GCF_040320745.1. Classification (NCBI taxonomy): domain Bacteria; kingdom Pseudomonadati; phylum Pseudomonadota; class Alphaproteobacteria; order Hyphomicrobiales; family Phyllobacteriaceae; genus Mesorhizobium; species Mesorhizobium sp. M0621. Next base: position 49,921 of record NZ_JAMYQF010000040.1, read on the forward strand.
CCGAGCACCCTGGCGACAAGCTGGCACAACTGCATGCCTGGGTCCGGGTCGCCGCCGATATGCTCAGGGCGGATGGCCGCGGCTGCGATATGGCCAATGCCGCCGTCGAACTCAGTGAGACCGATCATCCGGCCAGGCGCGTGATCAAGGAACTCAAGGAAGCTCAGCGCGATCGCCTCGTGACGCTATGCAGGGATGCCGGCATCGGCCAGGCCGAGCTGCTTGCCGACACGCTGTCGCTTCTGCTTGAAGGCGCTCGTGTTAGTGTTCAGAGCGTCGGCACGGAAGGCCCGAGCGCGCAGTTCGTCCGCATGGCGGAAGGGCTGATCGTCTCCTTCAGGGGCACCGCCGCCGGCTGAAGTTTTACTGCGGCAGCTGATGGCCTTTATTCAATCTTGCGACCGAGAGCGAACGATGTCTCGCGTCTTTTGACGTGAGCAATGTTGCAACCGTCGCCAGAACGAAAAAAGCCCGCTGCCGGGAGGAGGTGGCAGCGGGCTCGATTTCGAATGTGGCGCGGGAGGAGGTGCACCCCACTCAGCGTCGGCATCGCATCTGGGAGGAGTAGATGGCCGACAACCAGAACCTACGATTTGCCCAATGATTCGGCAATCATGAATCCTGCATAGCTGCTGTGCAGATTTGCCGTGTCAATTATCATACAAATCCGGAAATAGGCTCTTACCAAGCCGCTCCGCCTTACTGCACCGGCACGTTTTCCCTGAAGATCAGTCTCGGTTCGATGAACTTCCGCGTCAGATAGGGCGCCGAGGATGCAATCGAGCCGAGCAGGCGAATGACCGACTGTTCCGCGATCAGCCTGGCATTCTGGTCGATGACGACATCGAGCAGGTCGTCAACGAGATGGCCGCGAGTGTCCTTGGTGAGGTCGTGGCAGATGAACACCGGCTTGCGGTTCGGCCTGGCTTCCCGGATGGCCTTTGCAACGCCCGAGTGTCCGGCTCCGACGCAATAGATGCCGAGCAGTTCCGGCTCGTTGTGCAGCGCCTTCATGGTCTCGGCATAGCTGACATCAGGCTCGTCGTTGATCTCGACGGCGCTGCTGATGGTCAGGTTGGGAAACTCTTCATTGAGCACCGAGCGGAAACCCATTTCGCGTTCCTCGTGGCCGCGATAGGACCGCGAGCCGACGACCATCGCCAGATGGCCGGTGCGGTCGCCAAGGAAGCGTCCCATCAACAGCGCCGCCGTTCGACCGGCCACCCGGTTGTCGATGCCGACATAGGCCGAGCGCGGGGCCGCCGGAACGTCCGACACCAGCGTCACCAGGCGCATGCCCGCGTCGACGATGTCGCGCAGGATGTTGCGCGTACGCGGATGATCGACAGCGATGACACCGACGCCATTGGCCCTGAGTGAGAGATTTTCGACGGCAGTCTGCAGCGCGTTCGGCGAGATGCCGGCGAGGTTGTGGATCCGGCACGAGGCGACAAGCGGCAGGCGCGCGGCGTAGTCCTCGATATGCCCGGCGAGATCGCGCATGAAGGCATTGCTGCCGATCGGCAGCAGGAATTCGAGGTGGGCGGGCCGCGACGGCAGCGTCACCTGATCGGCGACCGGCAAATAGCCGAGCTGCTTGGCCGCCTCCATGACGCGCTGCCGGTTGGCGGCACTCGCACCCGGCCGGTTGTTGAGCACCCTGTCGACCGTTGCGGTCGACAGCCCGCAGTTGCGGGCGATATCCGAGACGGTGGCTTTCATGCCGCAAACCTATGCGCCGATACGATGCCGCGCCAGACGGACGATGCGATCTGAGGTGACGGATGATTGCCGCCCATCACGCGATAGTCAGTGCGATGGCTTACCATCGGCGATGGCATCGCGGATTTCCTTGTCCGACATGCCGGTGATGATCCGTTCGACTTCCGCCACGCTGGTCTTCTTCGGGTCGATATCGTCGGCGACCACCTTGCCCCGGCGCATGACGACGATGCGGTCGACCACCTGGAAGACATGGTGGATGTTATGGGCGATGAAAATGCAGGAGTGACCGGAATCGCGGGCGTTGCGCACGAAGCTCAGCACGCCTTGCGTCTCGGCGACGCCGAGGTTGTTGGTCGGCTCGTCGAGGATGATCAGGTCGCTGTCGAAATGCATGGCGCGCGCGATCGCCACCGCTTGGCGCTCGCCGCCCGACAGCGAGCCGATCGGCGTCGTCGGCGGGATGTTCTTGGAGATGCCGACCTGCTTGAGCAGGTCGCGGGCGACCACGTTCATGGCGTCCTGGTCCATCCGGTTGAGGAAGCGCGGCGGCTTGATCGGCTCGCGCCCCAGGAACAAATTGCGGGCAATGGACAATTGCGTGACCAGTGCCGAATCCTGGTAGATCGTTTCGATGCCCTGGGCGATAGCGTCGCTGGTGTGGCGCAAATTCACCTTCTTGCCGCGGATGAAGATGTCGCCGCTGGTCAGCGGCACAGCCCCCGAAAGCACCTTGATCAGCGTCGACTTGCCGGCGCCGTTGTCGCCGAGCAGGCCGACGATCTCCCGTTCGTTGACATGGAAATTGGCATCCACCAGCGCCTGCACGCGGCCATAGGACTTGCGGATGTTCTGCATGCGGATCAGTGGCTCGGCCATGGTTCAAGTCCCTGCCTGATGCCGGCGTTCCAGCCATGAATGGAGCGCCATCATGCCAAGGATGATCGCGCCGATGAAGATGTTATAGGCAAGGCCGGGCACGCCGATCAGTACGATGCCGTTGCGCATCACGCGCAGGATCAGGATGCCGAGCACGGTGCCGATAATGGTGCCGCGCCCGCCGGTCAGTGCCGTGCCGCCGATCACCACCATGGCGATGACCTCCAGCTCATAGCCGGTGCCGCTGTTGGGATTGGCCGCCGAGGTGCGTAACGAAGAGATGACGCCGGCGAGCGAGGCCATGACCGATGACAGCACGAACAGCCCGATCTTCACGCCGCTGACATTGACGCCGCGGGCGCGTGCCGCATTGGGATTGCCGCCAGCCGCCTGGATCCAGTTGCCGGTCCGGCTCTGTGTCAGGACATAGCCGAGCGCTATTGCCGCAGCGATGAACCAGAACAGCGACATGTAGATGCGGAACGACCCGATGAAGAAGTCGCCGACCAGCGCCTCCGCCAGCCAGCTGCCTTCGGCGCTCCAGGTGCGCTGCGGAAAACCATCAGTGATGAACAAGGCGGTGCCGCGCACCACCAGCAGCATGCCGAGCGTCACCAGGAAGGACGGGATCTTGAGTTTCGTCACGAACCAGCCGTTGACCAGCCCGATGAAGGCGGCGACCAGCAGTGCGACGACAAAGCCGACTTCCAGCGATGTCAGGCCGCTGTTGAACAGCGTCCACATCAGCACCGGCGAGAAACCGAACAGCGAGCCGACCGAAAGGTCGAATTCGCCAGACGTCATCAGCAGCGTCATCGCCAGCGCGATCAGGCCGAGTTCAACCGTGAAGGCCAGCGTGTTGGAGATGTTCTGCGGCGACAGGAAATCGTGATTGAGGCCCCAGAAAACGGCGATCTCGACGACGAGCAGCACGAAGGGGCCGAATTCAGGCCGCGCGACCAGGTGTTGGATGAGCGAACGATTTTCCACGAGCAACCCGCTACATGAGTGGAAAGGCTGAGCCTTGCACATTAGCGTGCGAAGGCTCGGCGAAAATGGAACGTCAGTCGCGACCGCCGGGGGCGGCCGCAACTGTTGAGGCTGGGATCTTATTTGCCGGACAGGATGTCGTCGTAGACCTGCGCGGTGTCCTTTTCGTAGAGCGCGCCGGTGATCACGTTGAAGCCCGGAGGAATGCCGCTGGCGGCCATATTGGCCAGCGAAAGCGCGACATAGCTGGTCGCCTGCGGGTCCTGCCACTGGCCGGCATTGACGTAGCCGTTCAGCACTTCCTGGGTGGTGTCGAGCGAGTTGCCCCAGCCGACCACCGGGATTTCGCCCGGCTTGATGCCGGCCTGGTCGAACACCCGCTTGATCGAGCCGGTGACGAGATCGCCGAGACCGATGATCGCCTTGACCTTGGCCTTGTTGGCGGTGAGGTAATCGACCATGCGGTTGATGGCTTCGGCCTGGTCGAGCGTCGCTTCGGTGATTTCATAGGTGATGCCGAGCGGCTCGAAGACGCTCTTGATGCCTTCTTCTTCCTGCACGCCATAGGTGGCGCCCGGGATCTCGACCGGCATCCAGACGAAGTCGCCCTTCTTCACCAGGCCCTTGTCGACCAGATACTGCGCCCAGTGCTTGCCGAAGGTGACATTGTCGCCGCCGACATAGGCGTTGAAGCTCGCCTTGGGATCTGGCGTGTTGAAATTGATGATCGGAATCTTGGCGGTGTTCGCTTCCTTGGCGATCTCGATCAGGCTGCCCGGATCGGGGCTGGTCGTGACGATACCGTCGGCCTTGGCGGAGAGGGCTGCGCGCACAGCTTCCTGCTGCGAGGCAACGTCGCCATTGTGGAACGAGGTGTTGACGGTGTTGCCGGTGTCCTTGGCCCATTGCTTGGCGCCGGCGAGGAAGTAGGTCCAGACCGGATCGGCCGGGCCACCATGTGAAATCCAGTAGAACGTCTTGGCCTGTGCCGCTGCCGGAACAATCGTCAGCGCCACCAACAGGCCGTATAGAACAAGTCTTAGCCGTGTCAGCATTTGATTTCCTCCCGTTTGTAGATGGTCAGTTCTCAATCCGTCCTTGTATTCCGGCGACAGCCGGATTGCGTCTTTTGCCAGCGCCGGTTGGATGCGTCAGAGCATTCCCTTTTTCGACGGATGGCAAGCCTCCATCTGCAGATGTAGTTGGCGCCTGACGGGACGCCATCAACGGTCCCATCAGATTGCATCAGTTGAGGTGATTTTCCGACTGTCGGATAATTGGTGTCGAGACTTAGCCGAGCGGATAGTCCTGTTTGCCTCGGGCCGCGATAGCGCTACCATCGCCGATATGGATGACGCCGGCGGCCACCCCAAATCTATCCGGACCAGCGTCAACAACCGCACCCTGGCTGGGGTACCAAGATGCTAGATAAGATCGGCCTTCGCCAGTTCCCGCATCAGATGGCTGGCGCCGTAGGTCCAGTGCGGGCAATCGGGCGACAGCCGCACCCGGTTGATCAGCGCACCAAATTTTTCCGACGAGATGGTGACGATGTCGCCGACCTTGTGGGTAAAGCCCTTGCCCTTTTCGCCGCGATCCTTCGACGGCACGAACATGGTGCCGAGATAGAGCGCCAGCCCGTCCGGATACTGATGGTGCGGCCCCATGGCGGCGGCCACCAGCTCTTCCGGCGAGCGGCTGATCTCGGCCATCGAACTCGCTCCCTCCAGCGAGAACCCATCCTCGCCCTCGACCTTCAGGCGCACGACGGCCCGCTTGACGTCGTCGATCGAGAATTTGTCGTCGAACAGGCGGATGAAGGGACCGAGTGCGGCCGAGGCATTGTTGTCCTTCGCCTTGCCGAGCAGCAGCGCCGAACGCCCTTCGACGTCACGCAGATTGACGTCGTTGCCGATGGTGGCGCCGACGATCCTGCCGCTGCTGGCGGCGATCATGGCGATCTCGGGCTCCGGATTGTTCCAGGTCGACACCGGGTGCAGGCCGACATCGGCGCCGAAGCCGACCGAGGCCATCGGCTGGCACTTGGTGAAGATCTCGGCATCGGGGCCTATGCCCACTTCCAGATATTGCGACCAGGCGCCGCGCGCGATGAGCTTGGCCTTGATCTCCATCGCTTCGGGCGAACCGGGCTTCAGCTTCGATAGATCGTGGCCGATCAGTCCGGCAATGTCGGCGCGGATGGCGTCCGCCTTCTCCGCCGACCCGCGCGCCTGTTCCTCGATCACCCGTTCCAGCAGGCTGACGACAAAGGTGACGCCCGAGGCTTTTACTGCCTGCAGGTCGACTGGGGACAGCAAATACGGCTTTGCCGGATCGCGCTTGGTTTCAAAACTGTTGGCGGCGATGTCGTCGAGCGACCCGATCGGTTTGCCCTTGGCCGAGCGGACGTGCCCTGCCGGGTCGTCCAGCTCGCAAAGATCGCGCATGGTTGGCGCTGTGGGCGACGTGATGTCGAAGACCGTGCCGTCGCGCACCGTGACCACCAGCGGATGCGAGGCACTGCTGGCGCGGCCGACAAAGAGGCCCTCAGTGGGCAGGTGCGTCTGGTTCGTCATGGCGTTCGGTCCTCTGAAATGATCGACAAATGCGGCTGGCTGGATCGGCGCGGCACTTTCACCGGATTCCCTTCAAAGGTCTATCCCGTCGCTGGCGATCGAGATTCCAGCTTCTGATCATCTGTCGGGTTCACAGACGACAACTGAAGTGCTCTTTCAAAAATATGAAATCGTCACTACAATTTTCACCGACCCGCAACGCATCCAGGTGACCCTTTGCCCGCACCATTCTCCGATCCGATCTGGCGCAAACCGCAGTCAGATTCCGGGTTTCGATCGCTTTTTCCCAGCGGTGATCGTGTCGATGTCGTGGTTGTCGGCGGCGGCATCATGGGCCTGTCGACCGCATTGCATGCTGCCCGGCTTGGCCTGTCCGTGCAGGTGCTGGACGCCAACGAAATCGGTCAGGGCGCATCGGGGCTCAATGGCGGACAGGTCATTCCCGGCCTGAAATATGATCCTGAATGGCTGCTGGAGCATTTTGGCCCGGAGCGCGGCGAGACGCTTCTCAACTTCGCCGCTTCGACCGCCGATGCGGTCTTCGAGCTGATCCGCGACGAAAAGCTGGCGGTCCCCTTTGTTCGCAAGGGGTGGATCCAGGCGGCGCACACCGAGGTCGCGCTGAAGGCGGCGGCAAACCGTGACCGGCAATGGCGAGCGCGCGGCGCCGATGTCCAACTTCTGAGCGCGGCGGAGATCGCAGCCAAAACCGGCGCACAGGGTTATCTCGGCGGCTGGCTCGATCGCCGCGCCGGTGTCATCGATCCGCTTGCTTACACGTCGGAACTGGCACGAATTGCCGCGGCTGCGGGCGCGAAAATCGCCGAACACCAGAAGGTGGTCCGGTTGAAGAAGATCGCCGGCGTTTGGCGGATCTCAACCGAGAACGGTGTGCAATTGCAGGCAAAGGCGGTCGTGCTGGCGACCAATGCCTATACGGACGGTCTGATCCCCGGTCTCGCCGAGACGATCGTGCCGTTGCATTCCTTTCAGATCGCCACAGCGCCGCTGTCGCCCAATCTGGCGGCCACGATCCTGCCGGAAGGACAGGCGGTGTCGGACTCCAGGCGTATCCTCGTCTATTATCGCAAGAGCGCCGACGGCCGGCTGGTGCTTGGCGGGCGCGGGCGCATGGCGCTGCCGACCAGCGAAGGCGACTGGGCACATCTCGAGCGGGCACTGCGGCGGCTCTATCCCATGCTGTCCGACATCGCCATCGAGAAGCGCTGGTTCGGCCGGGTGGCGATGACGCCGGACCATCTGCCGCACATCCACGAACCCGAGCAAGGCCTGCTGGCCGTGGTCGGTTGTCAGGGCCGTGGTGTCGGCCTGATGACAGCGCTTGGAGAGCGCATCGCCGGCTATCTCCAAAGTGGCGATGCGAGGCAATTGCCGTTCCCGATCTCGCCAATCCGGCCGATCCCGTTCCACGCCTTCCGGCAGGTCGGCGTCGCCGCGACCATCGCCTGGTATCGCCTGCTCGATGCGCTGGAGCGCTGACCAAAGCAATTCATGTCAATGGCGTTCCGGTAGGGGATTCCGCTTGACAGTTTCATAAATATGAAAAACTCTAAGCCAATTTCAAAATTCGGCAGGCAGGTCGATGTCGACCATCGTTGCAGCACCAGCGCTAGAGGCCCGGTCGTCATCGGGCTTCCGGGTCGCCATGCTGCTGCCGGGCGCGCTTGTCACCTTCCTGCTGATCCTGTTTGCCCTCGGCCTGGTGCTTTTCCTCGCCTTTCGCGGCAATGACGGGTCGCTGCTCGGCGCCGGTTTCACCTTGGCGAATTTTGTCACCGTGGTGTCCGATCCGCTGTACTGGACGGTCACACTGCGCTCGCTGATCATTGCCGGCCTGGTCACGCTGGCCACGGTCATCACCGCCTATCCCGTCGCCTACTATCTCGCCTTCCACGCCGGCCGGCGGCGCGGCCTGCTGCTGTTCCTGGTGACGCTGCCGTTCTGGACCAGCTATCTCTTGCGCGTCTTCGCTTGGAAGATCGTGCTCGCCTATAATGGCGTGCTGAACTCGGCGCTGATCGAAAGCGGCACCTGGTCCGAGCCGACATTGGCCTTTCTCAACACGCCGGCCGCTGTCGTCGTCACGCTGGCGCACGCCTACGCGCCCTTCGCCATCCTGCCGATTTACGTGGCGCTGGACACCATCCCGAAATCGCTGATCGAGGCCGCTTCCGATCTTGGCGCGCGGCCATTCACCTCTTTCCGCCGTGTCGTGCTGCCCAATTCGATGCCGGGCGTGCTGGCGGCAGCCCTTGTCGTCTTCGTGCCGACGGTCGGCGACTATGTCACGCCGGCTCTGGTAGGCGGTCCGGCCAGCACCATGATCGGCACGCTGATCCAGGCGCAATTCGGCAAGGCCAATGATTGGCCGTTTGGCGCCGCACTCTCCGTCGCCGTCATGCTGGTCATCCTCTGCGTGGTGCTGGTCGCGCGCTTCGCCGACCGCAGATTTGGCAGCCGCACATGAGCAAGGGGCGGCGCACGCAGGCAGACGGCGGCTGGCTTGGCGTCTACGTCATAGCCTATCTGGTCTTTCTCTATCTGCCGGTGCTGCTGATCCCGCTGTTTTCCTTCAACAACTCGATCCAGGCAGCGTTTCCGCTGCAAGGCTTCACCTTGCAATGGTACGCGACTTTGTTCGGCAATTCGGCGCTGACCGGTGCGCTCCTGAACAGCCTCGCCATCGGTGCCATTGCCGCCACGGGGGCGACGCTGTGCGGCATCACCGTGTCCTACATGGACCTCTATGGCCGCTCGCCCGTGGCCGCCACCATCAGCGCCATCGCCCGGCTGCCGATCCTGATCCCCGGCGTCATCGTCGGTATATCGCTGCTGATCCTCATCAATCTCATCGGCCTCGGGCCATCGCGCGTCGCCATCGTTCTCGGGCACATATTGGTGGCGCTGCCAACGACGGTGGTGATCATGCGCAGCCGCTTCGCCGCCATCCCTAAAACCATTCGCGAGGCGGCTCTCGATCTCGGCGCTTCGGACTGGACGACGTTCCGGCGGGTCATGCTGCCGCTCAGCCTGCCGGCCATCGTCTCGGCCTTCATGCTGGCCTTCCTGATCTCCTTCGACGAATTCATCGTCGTCTTCTTCCTGGCCGGCACCGAGCCGACGCTGCCGCTCTACATCTGGAGCCAGCTCAGGTTCCCCAGATCGCTGCCGACGGTCATGGCGCTGGGCACCTCGATCCTGGCGGTGTCCTTCGTCATCGCTGCAGCAGCCGAGATCTTGCGCCATCGTGGCTTGTCCGCACCGGCGCCCGCCGATCCATCACAACCAAAACAAACCAAGAGAGGAGAACTGCAATGGCATTCGACCTGAAATCGATCTCTGCAAAGACTGTTTGCGCTGGATTGACGGCGTTCGCGCTGGCGCTGTCGTCGACCGTGGCTTTCGCCGGTGACAAGCTGCAATATTTCACCTGGTCGGGCTATGAACTGCCCGACTTCAACAAGAGCTTCCTCGCCGCGCACCCCGACGGCGTCGAGGCGTCCATCTTCGGTGACGATGACGACGCCTTCACCAAGGTCAAGGCCGGCTTCCGCCCCGATATCGCGCATCCCTGTTATGACAAGGTGGCGCGCTGGAACAAGGAAGGCCTGCTGCAGCCGATCGACACCAAGCGCATCAAGAACTGGGATTCGATCTTCCCGGTGTTCAAAAACCTGCCCGACCTGCAGGCCGGTGACGGCAAGGTCTGGATGGTGCCGTGGGACTGGGGCAACACCTCGATCCTCTACCGCACCGATCTGGTGAAGAATCCGGAGGCGAGCTGGAATCTCCTGTGGGACAAGCAGTATGCCGGCCGCATGGCGACGATCGACGCCGTGCACGACACGCCGATCGTTGCCGCGCTGCTGGCCGGCGTCAATCCGTTCGACATGACGCCTGCTGAGATGGACAAGGTGGCCGAGAAGCTGCGCGAGCAGCGTCCGCTGCTCTCCAACTACACCACCGACATGACCTCGGTCGAACAGGCGCTGGCCAGCGGCCAACTGGTCGCCGCCATGACCTGGAACGCGTCTGCAACCTCGCTGAAGAAGCAGGGCGTGCCGGTCGAGTTCATGAAGCCCAGGGAAGGCATGCTGACCTGGGCCTGCGGCTTCGTCATGCTCAAGGACGCCAAGAATGTCGATCTTGCTTATGATTTCATCAACAGCCGGCTGGACGCCGACTCGGGTAAATACCTGATCGAGGCCTATGGCTATGGCAGCTCGCTGAGTTCCGCCTTCGCCACCGTGCCGAAGGAGGAACTGGAAAAATTGCAACTGCCGTCCGACCCGGAAGTGATGCTGAAGACCACCATCTTCACCGGCCCGATGAAACAGAACGACGAGCTGGCCAAGATGTTCGAGAAAGTGAAGGCGGGCGGCTGAGTTGAGGCCCGCCTTCTCCCCTTGTGGGGTGAGCAGCCGGTTCGCGTAGGCGAATTCATCGTGCCAGTGGCACGATGAAAGGCCGGCGAACGCCGGGACGCTGCGAAGCAGCGGGGACCCGGCAGGGTGGATCGACTAGCCACGCCCGGCCCTTCGCAGGCTTAGGGCGTTCGAAGCTCGAAAAGCCAAGCAATTGGCTTTTCGTTCGCTGCGCGAATCGCTTCTCACCCACAAGGGGAGAAGGGAAGGCAAACGAGGATGGATGAATGGACATGCTGGACGAAGCGGCTGAAAGGCCGAAGGACGATGCCGACGTGCGGGTCGGCCGGCGGGTGCGGGCGCTGCGGCTCGAGCGCAGGCTGTCGCTGGCCGATCTTGCCGCCAGGGCAGGCGTGTCGATCGGTGCGTTGAGCCAGATCGAGCGCGGCATGTCCTCGCTGCGCGTCAAGGTGATCTGGCCGCTCGCCGCCGCCCTCGACATCGAGCCGTCGGCGCTGATCGCCGACGGTAACGATGCTGTCAACGATCTCTATTGCGTGCGGGCCGACAAGCGGCGGCAGATCCCGGTCAAATCGGAAGGCATTGCCAAGGCGCTGCTGTCGCCGCCTGGCGCGACTCTGACCGGCATGCTGGTGACGGTGGAAGCCGGCGGCGGCACCGCCGAGGCCTATGCCCATGCCGGCCATGAATTCGGCGTCGTCCTGTCGGGCGAGGTCGAACTGGTGGTGGATTCGACGAAATACGTGCTGAAGGGCGGCGACAGCTTTGCCTTCAAGAGCACGCTTTTGCACGCCTTCCGCAATCCGGGCAACGAGCGCTGCCAAATCCTCTGGGTCAACACCACGAAACCGTCCGAGGTTCGCGATGGCGCCTGATCCACTTGTGCGGCTGCAGGCGGTGTCGAAGGTTTTTCCCGGCGGCATTGTCGGGCTCGACGCTGTCGATCTCGATATTGTCAGCGGTGAGTTCATCACGCTGCTCGGGCCGTCGGGATGCGGCAAGACCACCAGCCTGCGCGTCATCGCCGGCTTCGAAAGCCCGTCGAGCGGCAAGGTGGTGCTCGATGGCCGCGACATCACCACGCTGCGGCCCTACGACCGGCCGGTCAACACCGTGTTCCAGGATTACGCGCTGTTTCCGCACATGAACGTTGAAGAAAATGTCGGCTTCGGCCTGTCGCTGCGCAAGCTTTCAGGCAGCCAACAGGCAAAACGCGTCGGCGAAGCGCTCGACATGGTCGGCCTCGCCGACAAGATCGGCGCCCGCGTCTCCGAACTGTCGGGTGGCCAGCGCCAGCGCGTCGCACTTGCTCGAGCCATCGTCTGCGAGCCGCGCGTGCTGTTGCTCGACGAGCCGCTGTCGGCGCTCGACGCGCATCTGCGCGAACAGATGCAGGTCGAATTGAAGCGGCTGCAATCGCGACTTGGCACCACCTTCGTCATGGTCACCCACGACCAGACCGAAGCGCTGTCGATCTCCGATCGCATCGTCGTCATGAACAAGGGCCGCATTGAGCAGATCGCACCGCCGGCCACACTTTACGACCGGCCCGCCACCACGTTCGTCGCCAGTTTTATCGGCACGATGAACCTGTTGCAGTCGCGTTTCATCGGCCGCGACGGCGATCGCTTGCGATTCGCCGCCGGCGCTCTGCCACTGGAAGCCACCTCCGGAACAGGCGATGCTCCCGATGAAGGGGCCATGCGCACCGTCGGCGTGCGGCCGGAGGATCTCCTGGCGACGACCGAAGCCTCGGCCGGCACGGCGCCGGCACGCGTCAACAGCATCGTCTTTCACGGCCGCACGCTGCGCCTGCATGCCGAACTCGGGCAGGGCGCACCTGTTGTCATCGACGCGCCGCGCCAGGCCGAGGGTTTTCAATTCAGCGTCGGCGACGTGGCGCATATCAGTCTGCGCCGTGGCGCCAACTGCCCCGTGCTGCCGGGCTAGCTCCTTGATCTCTAAGGCCGATGTCGACAGGCCGTGGCGGTGTTCAAGGCAGTCTTCCGTCGTCTCTCGCAGACCAGCAGGCTCGAAGATACTCGGTTCGTCAGCCAGGAGATGAGCACGCCGAGCGTCAGCGGATGCATCATTTTTTGCTTGATATGTTCCCTTTTTGTTCTAGTATTCTCGATCGGATTTGCCAGACGAGATCAGTTATGAGTGGGCAACCTGCATTCGGAACCGGGAAGAATGGCCAGGCCTTTTTTCGATGGCAAGAGTATGAGAGACATTTCAACGATCGACTTTTCTTCGCCATCCTAGCCGGTCGTGTCCCATCAGGTGGTGTAGCTCGGCGGTAGCGAAGCCGCTCACGAGCGCGCCGTTAGTAGCGCTGTAGCGAGTGAGCGGCGTGTCGGT
>NZ_JAMYQF010000041.1:0-62341 GCF_040320745.1 Mesorhizobium sp. M0621
TCTCAAAACACGAACAGGATGGAAACGAATCTCCATCCTGCTCGATAGGTCTTACCAGATCCTCATCCAGCCCAACTTAAGTGAACTGCATTAGGATGATGGCGGCCTCTTCATTGAAGGGCTGAGTTGCCTCCTGGGTCTGCTTCGAGGCGGGTACGGTCTGTTTGTTTGGCATCGTGATCACCTTGATCCGGTCGTCATCGCCGGACAAGCGGCTGAACCTCAAACGGATCGGGTGCCGGCTCGTGGCGTGGCGTGCCTTCGGCCGCGCGTTTGCGGTGGTGGGCCAGCGAGCATTGCGGCGAGCACAACATGCCGCGATCCGACCAATAAGCGGCGCCGTTTTCCAGCCTGCCTTGATAATACCGGAACCCTGCCGCGCGGTAGGGCAGGCCGCATTCGATGCAGCGATAGGCGTCGGGTCTGGCAAGCATGGGATAATTCCGGTGCGTGGTTTTGATCTATCGCCGGTCGATTTGATCCGGCGTTGATTGAATTTAATACGTGCCGCAGCGATTGCAAAATCCGCGTGACAAAATTTGACGTTTACGTAAAAAGAAGATGGGAGAACCGCTCAAAGAGCGGATGGTTTTGCAGTGGCACTGGCCCTAGAGTCGGTGGGGCCGACGCATCAGGAGGAGTGAGCGGCATGTATCGGGCACCGGTCGAGGATATAGCGTTCACGCTCAAGCACGTAGCCGGCATGAAGTCGGCGCTTGATGCCGGCAGGTTCGGCGATCTCGGCGAGGATCTGGTCGATGCCGTTCTGGGTGAGGCTGGCCGCTTCGCCACCGAGGAGGTGGCACCGCTCTACAAGATCGGCGACGAACAAGGTGCCGTGCTGAAGGACGCCGCCGTCACCACGCCGCCCGGCTGGAAGGAGCTCTATCGCCGCTGGATCGATGGCGGCTGGAACGCGCTCTCCGGGCCTGAAGCCTATGGCGGCCAGGCTCTGCCGACCATGCTTGGCGTTGCGGCGCTCGAAATGTGGAACTCCGCCGCCATGGCCTTCGGCATCGGCCCTACGCTGACCATGGGTGCGGTCGAAGCGCTCGACAAACACGCCTCCGAAAACCTCAAGGCGAAATATCTCGAAAAGCTCGTGTCGGGCGAATGGATGGGCACGATGAATCTGACCGAGCCGCAGGCCGGCTCGGACCTCGCCGCCTTGCGCGCTCGCGCCGAGCCGGCCGGCGACGGCAGCTACCGTATCTTCGGCCAAAAAATCTTCATCACCTATGGCGAGCACGATTTCACCGACAACATCATCCACCTGGTGTTGGCGCGGCTGCCCGATGCGCCGTCCGGCACGCGCGGCATTTCGCTGTTCCTGGTGCCGAAATTCCTGGTCGGCGACGATGGCTCGCTGGGCGCACGCAACGATGTGTTCTGTTCCGGCCTCGAGCACAAGCTCGGCATCCATGCCTCGCCGACCTGCACCATGATCTATGGCGACGGCTTCCAGGGCGCCAAGCCGGGCGCCATCGGCTGGCTGATCGGCGAGGAGAACAAAGGCCTCGCCTGCATGTTCACGATGATGAACAATGCGCGGCTTTGTGTCGGCATGCAGGGTGTCGCGGTCGCCGAAGCCGCGACCCAGAAGGCGATCGGCTATGCCAATGAGCGCCGGCAAGGCAAGGCGGCAAGCTATACTGGCACCGGCATGGCGCCGATCGTCCATCACCCCGACGTGCAGCGCAATCTCCTGACCATGAAGGCGCTGACGCAGATCGCACGGGCGATCAGCTATTCCTGTGCCTATGCCATCGATCTGGCACGCGTCTCGGTCGGCGACGAGGCGGCACATTGGCGCGACCGCGCCAACCTGCTGACGCCGCTGGCCAAAGCTTTTTCGACCGATGTCGGCGTCGAAGTTGCTTCGCTCGGCCTTCAGGTGCACGGCGGCATGGGCTTCATCGAGGAGACGGGAGCGGCCGCCCTCTACCGCGATGCCCGCATCGCACCGATCTATGAGGGCACCAACGGCATCCAGGCGATCGATCTGGTTATGCGCAAACTGCCGCTCGGCGGCGGCGACCATGTGCATGGCTTCACTGACGAACTGGCTGCGGTGGCCGGAGCAGTGCGAACCTCGAACCTGCAGGGTTTTGGCCGCACCGCCGATGCTCTCGACGCAGCTCTTGCCGATCTGACGCAGGCGACCCTCTTCCTGCAGAAACTGGCGGTCGACGGCCGCTCGGACGAAGCGCTGGCAGGTGCTACGCCCTATCTCAGGCTGATCTCGCTTGCCGCCGGCGGCGCCTATCTGGCGCAGGGCGCTCTTGCCGACCAGGGCCGCATCGCGCTTTGCCGTTTCTTCGCCGAAAACCTGCTCGGCGAGGCGCGCGCCTTGAAGGAGCGCGTTATCGATGGCGCCGAGAGTCTTGCCGTTGCCGGCAAAACTCTGATTTACGCCTGACGTTCACAAGGAAAAGACCGTGACAGACCACATCCTCGTCGAGCGCCAGGGCGCCATTCAGATCATCCGCATGAATCGGCCGGACAAGAAGAATGCGCTGACGCGCGCCATGTATGCGAAAATGTCAAACACCCTGGCCGAGGGCGATGCCGATCCTGCGATCCGCGTCCATGTCTTCCTGGGCGTGCCCGGCGCTTTCTCTTCCGGCAACGACCTTGCCGATTTCATGGTCGTCGCCACCGGCGGCGATGGCGGCACCGAGGTCTGGGATTTCCTGATGGCGCTGGCCAGGGTCGAGAAGCCCATCGTCTCAGGCGTCGACGGCATCGCGGTCGGCATCGGCACAACGCTCAATCTGCATTGCGACCTGACCTTCGCCACACCGCGCACAGTGTTCAGGACGCCTTTCGTCGACCTCGGCCTTGTGCCCGAGGCGGGATCGAGCCTTTTGGCGCCGCGGATACTGGGGCAACAAGCTGCTTTCGCCCTGCTTGGCCTTGGCGAGGGCTTTTCGGCTGAACGAGCGAAGGCCGCCGGCTTGATCTACGACGTGGTCGAGGAGGCAGCACTTGAAGCCTCGGTGCTGGCGGCGGCTGGCCAGATCGCAGCCACGCCGCCGCAGGCGTTGAAGATCGCACGCGACCTGATGCGTGGCTCGCGCGACGATCTCGTCGCCCGCATCGGCGAGGAAAGCGAATATTTTCGCGAGCGGCTGAAATCCGACGAGGCGCGCGCCGCGCTGACGGCATTCATGACCAGGAAGAAGGGATAAGCCTCTCTTTCAGGGATAAAGCCGCGTCTTGTCCCACCCGCCTTTCGCATTTCGGGAAAAGACGACACGATCGTGTAGCCGGAACGGACGGTCGTGCCAGAACTCGATCGTCCGCGGCACGATGCGGAAGCCCGACCAATACTTTGGCCGCGGGATCTCGCCGATCGCATAGCGGGCCGTGTATTCGGCCACGGCTTTCTCCAGGGCGAAGCGGCTTTCCAGCGGCCTAGACTGTTTCGAGGCCCAGGCGCCGATGCGGCTGCCGCGCGGCCTCGTCGCATAGTAGGCGTCGGCTTCGGCGTCGCTGACGACCTCCACCGGGCCGCGAATGCGCACCTGCCGGCGCAGTGATTTCCAATGGAAGCACATCGCCGCCTTCATGCTGCCAAGAATTTCCTGGCCCTTTGCGCTCTCGAAATTCGTGTAGAACACAAACCCGCCCTCATCGAACCCCTTGAGCAACACCATACGCACATCCGGCATGCCATCGGCATCGACGGTCGCCAGCGCCACGCCATTGGGGTCATTTATTTCGCTCTTGGTGGCGTCTTCCAGCCATGCGGCAAAGAGGCGAAATGGCTCCGCAGCCTCGGTAAAGTCACCGCTTGTTAACTCAGTGTCACTCATAGTTTTTCTCAATTTGTCACGAAGCCCAGAATTTTTACGAAGCCCAGATTTTTACGAAACAGGGGGAGGTTGCCGATTGTCGCGTATCGCGCAAGCTTTTGACAGCAGGCAATGGGGCGTTATCGCTTCGGCCAGCACGAAAGTGGCGATCGTGGCAGTCGCCTTGCCGCTTGTCGCCTGTGGTGCCGGTGGCTTCAGCCTGGAAAAGGCCGAAGTCGACCGCTCGATCCTGACCAGCAGCATATCCGCCTCGGCTGTGCCGGCCAATTTGGATCGCGACTCCGACCAGACCACGATCGGCAATGCGGCGTCCTCGGCCGACATCGAGCAGCTCGGCGGGCAGTCCGTTCCGTGGGCCAATGCCGGCACCGGTTCCCGCGGCTCCATCACCGAGCTGGCGGAATTGAAGGACAACGGCCAGACATGCCGCCGTTTCAAGGTCTCACGCGAAAGCTTTGATGGCGTCGCCATGTTCGAGGGCGAACTGTGCCTGGCCACCGCCGGCGGCTGGCGCATGCAGGACTTCAAGGCGCTCTGAGCTTGATCCGAAAGTCGATCGGGTCGGCGGGTCTTTTCGCCGCCCGGTGCGTCGCCAATCTTGCCGATATCCCGATATCGGCTGCGATCGGCTCCTTCCGGATCGACAAAAATCCCTCGCCGATCCTCAACCGCCGACTTTTGGATTAAGCTCTGAGTTTCCGCTTTTGATATGCTGCTCCAGCACTGGAATTTCTTCCTATGCAAGCGCATATAGGGGGCAACCAGAGACTCAACTCTTCTCCAGGGCAGTAAGCATGCGCGACCCCTATGAGGTGCTGGGCGTTGCCAAAAACGCATCGGCCAAGGACATAAAATCGGCGTACCGGAAACTCGCCAAGAAGTATCATCCGGATCAGAACCCGAATGATCCCAAGGCGAAGGATCGTTTTGCCGCGGCCAACCAGGCCTATGAGATCGTCGGCGACGAAAAGAATCGCGCCGCTTTCGATCGCGGCGAAATCGACGCCGACGGCAAGCCGCGGTTCCAGGGCTTCGAGGGCAATGCCGGTGGCGGCGATCCCTTCGGCGGATTTCGCCGGCAGCAAGGTCCGGGCGGCTCGCGATTCGAATTCCGCTCCGGCCGCCCGGGCGGCGATCCGTTCGACGGCAATAGCGACATCTTCAGCCAGATTTTCGGCGATGCTTTTTCTGGCGTGCGTGGCGCGGGGATGGGAGATCGCCGCCAGCCCGCGACCGCTGCCGATCTGAACGTGACGCTCGACGTGACCATCGAGGAGGCGGCGACCGCCGAAAAAGTGACGGCGATGTTCCCCGACGGCCGCAAGGTGGCCGTCAAATTGCCGGCCTATGTCGAGGACGGCCAGACCATCCGGCTGAAGGGGCAGGGCGAGCAAGGGCCGGGCCTGCCGGGCGACGCGCTGGTCAAGATCCATCTTCGCCGGCATCCGCGCTACCGCATCGAGGGCCGCGACCTGCACGCCGATCTGCCGGTGACGCTGGCGGATGCGGTGCTCGGCGCCAAGGTGCCGGTCGATACGCCGACCGGCCGCCTCGCGGTCAACATCCCCGCCTGGTCGAGCTCCGACAAGGTCCTGCGGCTGAAGGGCAGGGGCCTGCCGGAAAAGGCCGGCGGCCACGGCGATCTCTACGCCCATGTCCGGATCATGCTGCCGGAGGGCGGCGATAGCGCACTCGAAGCGCTGTTGCGCAGTCAAAAAGGCTGATCGGCGGCTCTTGTCCCCCGAACTGTCCAGTTTGAGCGCTTGAAGGGGCTCTGTGCCTGTGCGATAGGGCACTCCACAAAGCAGAAATCTTGCGGAGAGCGCTCACATGGCGGGTGGACAGGGCCTTATGGCCGGCAAGCGCGGCCTTATTCTTGGCGTCGCCAACAACAGATCGATCGCCTATGGCATCGCCAAGGCCTGCGTCGATCATGGCGCCGAGATCGCGCTGACCTATCAGGGCGAGGCGTTCAAGAAGCGTGTCGAGCCGCTGGCGGCGGAACTGGGCGCATTTGTCGCCGGCCATTGCGACGTCACCGATCCGGCGAGCTTGGACGACGTTTTCGCCAATGTCGCCAAACACTGGGGCAAGCTTGATTTCCTCGTCCACGCCATTGCCTTCTCCGACAAGGACGAGTTGACCGGCCGCTATGTCGAGACGACGCGCGACAATTTCCTGCGCACCATGGACATTTCGGTCTACTCCTTCACCACCATTGCCAAGCGGGCCGAGGCGCTGATGACCGACGGCGGCTCGCTGCTGACCCTCACCTACTACGGGGCCGAAAAGGTGATGCCGCACTACAACGTCATGGGTGTCGCCAAGGCGGCGCTCGAAGCCAGCGTGCGCTACCTGGCGGTCGACCTCGGCGCCAAGAAGATCCGCGTCAATGCCATCTCGGCTGGCCCGATCAAGACGCTGGCCGCTTCCGGCATCGGCGATTTCCGCTACATCCTGAAGTGGAACGAGTACAATTCGCCACTGAAGCAGACGGTGACGCAGGAAGAGGTCGGCGATTCCGGCGTCTATTTCCTGTCCGATCTGTCGCGCGGCGTCACCGGTGAAGTGCATCACGTCGATTCGGGCTACCACGTCGTCGGCATGAAGGCCGTCGACGCGCCTGATATTTCGACGGTCAAGGACTAACCCACCAACCGTCGTCCGTCCCGATCCCATACCGGAAGACATGATGTATCCGTTGGTTTATATCGTGCGCCACGGCCAAACCGCGTGGAACGCCGAATTCCGGCTTCAGGGGCAGGCCGACACCGATCTCAATGCTCTTGGCCGCAAGCAGGCGACTGGAAACGGTGGTCGGCTCGCCGAGCTGGTCCAAAATCCCGAGGAATTCGATTTCGTCGCCAGCCCGATGAAACGGACGCGCGAAACGATGCAGCGCGTCCGCGTCGCGATGAAGCTCGATCCGGATGCCTATCGAACCGATCCGCGCCTCGTCGAAGTCAATTTCGGCGATTGGCAGGGATTTACCTTTCCCGAGCTTGAGACATGGTATCCTGGAGCGAGCAGGACACGCGCTTTGGACAAATGGAACTTTCAGCCGCCCGGCGAAGGCGCGGAGAGTTACCAGATGCTGCTCGAACGGGTGAGGCCATGCTTCGATGCGATCCAACGCCGGACGATCTGCGTGACCCATGGCGGCGTCATGCGCGCCTTGTTTCGCTTCGTTCTGGGACTGGCAGAGGACGAGGCGGCGAATCTGGAAATACCGCACGATCGCTTGCTAAAGCTCGAAGGCAAGAGCCTGGAGTGGCTTTAGGGCACCAATTCCCTAGTTCGTGTCGCTGTCCGGCAACTGCATATCGGTGACGACATTCTCGCCATTGTTCACGTCATAAGCGATGACGATATCCATGCCCGGCTTCAGCGCGTCGTGATCGGTCTCGGCGTTCAGCTTGTAGGACTTGCCGTCATCCAGCGTCAGCGTCAGCGCGTCCTTGTCGACGTTCTTGATCAAGCCTTCGGTCTGGCCGGCGAGAGCAGCGGTGGAAAGCAGCAGTGTGGCGGCAATAGCGCCAATCAGGGTACGCATTATCGTTCCTCTTTGTCATTGCACCGGCATGGCGGCGGACGTTCAACGGCGGATGGAACAGAGCAGAAACCAACCGAATGTGTCAAAACTAAATCCGCCAGATCACAGTTTGACCCCTGTGAAAAACGCCAATAGAAGGCAAGCTTGAGCCGGCTCCAATGCCGGGCAGGGTCATTTCATGTCTCACAACACGTTCGGCCACCTTTTCCGCGTCACCACCTGGGGCGAAAGCCATGGCCCCTCGCTCGGCTGCGTGGTCGACGGCTGTCCACCCGGCATCCGCTTTACTCAAGCCGACATCCAGGCCGAACTCGACAAGCGCCGGCCGGGCCAGTCACGTTTCGTGACGCAGCGTCGCGAACCTGACGAGGTCAAGATCCTGTCCGGCTTTATTCTCGATGAGGACGGCGAGACGATGATCACCACCGGCACGCCGGTCTCGATGCTGATCGAGAATGTCGACCAGCGCTCGAAGGATTATGGCGAGATCGCCCGCCAATACCGGCCCGGTCATGCCGATTACACCTATGACGTCAAATATGGCGTGCGCGATCATCGTGGCGGCGGCCGCTCCTCGGCCCGCGAGACGGCCGCGCGGGTGGCTGCTGGTGCCTTGGCTCGCAAGATTGTGCCCGGCGTGGTGGTGCGCGGCGCGCTGGTGTCGATGGGCGAAAAATCGATCGATCGCGCCAACTGGAACTGGAATTTCATCGGCGACGCGGAAAATCCGTTCTTCACCCCCGATCCGGCTTCCGTTCCCGTCTTCACCAGATATCTCGACGGCATCCGCAAGGCTGGCTCCTCGGTCGGTGCGGTGATCGAGATCATCGCCGACGGCGTTCCGGCGGGCCTCGGCGCGCCGATCTACGCCAAGCTCGACCAGGACATCGCGTCCGGCCTGATGTCGATCAACGCCGTCAAGGGCGTCGAGATCGGCAACGGCTTCGAGGCCGCCCACATCACCGGCGAGCAGAATGCCGACGAGATGCGCATGGGCAATGACGGCAAGCCGGTGTTCCTGTCCAACAATGCCGGTGGCATCCTGGGCGGCATCTCGACCGGCCAGGCGATCATCGCCCGTTTCGCCGTCAAGCCGACCTCGTCGATCCTGACGCCGCGAAAGTCGATCGACAAGGATGGCAAGGACGTCGAGATCATGACCAAGGGCCGCCACGACCCGTGTGTGGGTATTCGCGCCGTGCCGATCGGCGAGGCAATGGTTGCCTGCGCGATTGCCGATCACTATCTGCGTCATCGAGGACAGACAGGGAAGGGAATAGGCAGTAGGGAATAGGCAGTAGGCCGCACGATACAGCCCTTTTTTTCCCTACTGCCTACTGCCTCTTCCCTTCGAGCGAAGCGAGCGTCCATGCCTTACGACCAGAAGAAAATCGTTGAAGCCCTGCGCGCTTTCGAACGCGGCGAGATCGTTGTCGTCATGGATGATGACGGGCGCGAGAACGAGGGCGACCTGATCGTCGCCGCCGTCCACTGCACGCCTGAAAAGATGGCGTTCATCGTTCGCCACACCTCCGGCATCGTCTGCACGCCGATGCCGCGCGAGGAAGCCAAGAGGCTGAACCTCGCGCCGATGGTCGCAGACAACGACTCCGCCCATACCACTGCTTTCACCGTCAGCGTCGATTTCAAGCATGGCACCACCACCGGCATTTCGGCCGAGGACCGCACGCTCACCGTGCGCAATCTCGCCAACGGCAATGTCGGCGGCTCGGATTTCGTCCGCCCTGGTCACATCTTCCCGCTGATCGCGCGCGAGGGCGGCGTGCTGATGCGCTCTGGCCATACCGAAGCGGCGGTCGATCTTTGCAAGCTTGCCGGCCTGCCGCCGGTTGGCGTCATTTCCGAGCTGGTCAATGATGACGGCACGGTCAAGCGCGGCCCGCAGGTGCAGGCTTTCGCCGAGGAGCATGGCCTGAAGCAGGTTTCGGTGGCCGATCTCATCGCCTACCGGCAGCGCAAGGAAACGCTGGTCGAACGCGTCGCCTGCTCTGAAATCGACACGCTTGGCGGCAAGGCGCAGGTCTTCACCTACACGCTGCCGTGGGACTCTATGCATCACGTTGCCATCGTCTTCGGCGACATCCGGGACGGCGAGGACGTGCCGGTGCGTCTGCATTCCGAGGATGTGGTGACCGACGTGTTCGGCACCAGCCACCGGCTTGACGGCATCATGAAGGCGATGGGCGAGCGCAGACGCGGCGTCATCGTCTATCTGCGCGAAGGCTCCGTCGGCGTCGCCCATCAGGAGCGCAAGCGGCCGGCGAGCGGCGACCGCGAAGACCACGAAGAGGCCCGCCGCCGCGAAAACGAGTGGCGCGAGATAGGGCTCGGCGCGCAGATCCTCAAGGATCTCGGCATTTCCTCGATCAACCTGATTGCCTCGCGCGAACGACACTATGTCGGCCTCGAAGGTTTTGGCATCCACATCGCCAAGACCGAGATTCTCTAGGGTATGTCGATATTCAGGTGAGGCCGGCCTGCAAACGATGGCTTTCTGCGCTTCCGGTGCTCACGGGCCTGAAAGTCCGCTGCGCTCCGGTTCTCGAAACCCATCATTTTCGGCTCGGCCTGACCTGAATCTCAACATACCCTGGCTATCACTCGGCCGGGATTGCTACTTCGCACCCATCCAGTTCGCATTCGTGAGTAGCAAGGCTGCGCTGGCCAAGCAGCACCGTGGCCAGGGCGATGGTGCCTGAAGCCACCGAGACCCAGAACCCGTTCTGGGCGCCGAACGCATCCACCACCGCGCCGGCGGCAAACGAGCCCAGCGCCATGCCGATGCCGATGCCAGTCATGACCCAGGTGATGCCTTCGGTCAGCATTGCCTCCGGCACGTGCCGCTCGATCAGGCCGAAGGCGGTAATGAAGGTCGGCGAGATCGCCACACCGCTGATGAACACGGTCAGCGCCAGCAGTGGCACGCTGTCGGCGGTGAGCGGCAGCAGCGTGCCGAGCGCGACGAGGGCGACAGCGATGGCCAACTGGCGTTGCAGCGGTGCTTGCAGGTTGAGCGCGCCAACGATGATACCCAGCACGAACGATCCCAGCGCATAGACGCCGATGACCAGGCTGGCGGCCCCCGGTTGACCAAGCTCCTTGGTGATCGCCACGGTGCTCACTTCCGTCGTCGCGAAGGTCGCGCCGATGAAGATCAGGGCGAAGGTGATGATCTGCACCGGCCGCAGGCGGATTGCCGAGCCGCTCGAACCCTGTTCCACCGGCCGCACTTGCGGCTCGGTCGAGCGCTGCAGGATGAACGCCGTCGAGCCGAAGGCAAGGAACAGTGTGCTTGCCAGCATTCCCGCTTCCGGGAACAGGGCGGCACTCAGGCCCACCGACAGCGATGCCCCGGCGATATAGACCAACTCGTCCGCCGCCGACTCGAAGGCGAACGCGGTGTTCATCTGAGGCCGCCCGCGGAAAATCTCGGTCCAGCGTGCGCGCACCATTGCCGGGATGCTGGGCATCGCCGCGGCCAGCAGTGCCGACACGAACAGCGTCCATACCGGCCAGTCCCGGTTGGCTGCCGCTATCAGGACGGCGAAAGCCAGTGCCGAAATGATGGTGGTGGGCACCACGATCCGCGTCTGGCCAAGGCGATCCACCAGTCTTGATATCTGCGGCGCGAGAAAAGCGTTGGCCAGCGCGAACGTCGCGGCGACGGCACCGGCGAGCCAGTACTCGCCACGCGTCTGCGACAGCATTGCCACGATGCCGATCGGCGCCATGGCAATCGGCAAGCGCGCCATGAAGCCCGCGGCGGCGAAGCCCTTGGTTCCGGGGGCACGAAAGATCTCCGAGTAGGGATTTTGCATGGGTTGGTTCCTCGACAAAGGACGATTCGACAATTACATACGAAGCGTATGAATATTAAATAGGAGCATACGCCGCGTATGTCAATTGGCATACGAAGCGTATGTGGATAGGTCCAGAAGCCATGCACAAACCCCGCAAGGAGATGATTGCCGAGACGCGCGCCAAGCTGATCGCGGCCGCCCGCCATGCCTTTGGCACGATCGGCTATGCCGAAGCGTCGATGGATGATTTCACGGCATCGGCCGGGCTGACACGCGGCGCGCTCTATCACCATTTCGGCGACAAGAAGGGGCTTCTGGAGGCGGTTATCGCCGAAATCGATGCGGAAATGGCGGCCCGGGTGAATGAGGTCGCGTCGAGAGCGCCAACCCGCTGGCAACACTTCGTCGACGAATGCACGACCTATATCGAAATGGCGCTGGAGCCGGAAATCCAGCGCATCATGTTCCGCGACGGTCCGGCCGTGCTGGGTGATCCCGCACAATGGTCGAATGCCAATGCCTGCGTCGGTTCAATGACCGATCATTTGACCGCGCTGCAGGGGGAGGGGGTGGTCGTCCCGAGCGTCGACCCCGACACCGCCGCGCGTCTGATCAACGGCGCCAGCAGCCAGGCGGCGCAACGGATCGCCAGTTCGAACGACCCCGAAGCGACATCGAAGAAGGTGGTGGCGGCGTTCAAGCAGCTGCTTGAGGGCCTGCTCAAAAAGCCGGATCCGAGCTCGAATTGAAGCCCCGTTGGCCGCCCTGCGCCATAGGGCTCCGAACTCAAAAGACCTGACGACCGCCAGTTCGGCGGTGTCGGCTTTGTGCCGACAGCTTTCACGATAGGAATTTTTTCTTGACTCCGTGCCCTCAGCTATGGTACACATTCAATCCATGGTGCTGATTTGCGCCAGTGACCCGCCGCACAGGCGGATTTTTCGTTCCCGTCAGCCAACGCGCCGGCGAGGGCTCCCAAGGAACCTGTTAACCCGAGTTCGTAGCCCTGCGGCGCCACGGCCGGCAATTGACAATCGCCGGGTTGGGTTCATCCTCTCCCACCATCTCTGAGCGGAGATTCGGGGGCATGTGGGATTTCGATATCGGCAGGTCGGTGTCCATCATGATGCGAACCTGGCCGTTCATTGTCTTTCGCATGATCGTCTATTTCGGCATCACGCTGGCCTACATCATGGCGACCGGCACGGGCGCTAGCGTCGGCTATGGCGTCGGCCATATCTCCACCGATCCCGACGGGCCGCTGTCCTTTGCCTTGTGGGGCGGCGTGGTCGGTTTCGGCGTCGTCTCGATCGCCGTTTACTGGATCCGCGAATACATCCTCTATGTCGTCAAGGCCGGCCATATCGCCGTGATGGTCCATCTGATCGACGGCCGCGACATTCCCGGCGGCCAGGACCAGATCGCCTACGCCAAGGATATCGTGACCCAGCGTTTTGCCGAGGCCAATATCCTTTTCGTCGTCGACCAGCTGGTCAAGGGCGCTATCCGCGCCATCACCGGCCTGCTCGGCGGCATCGCCGCCTTCCTGCCGATCCCGGGCCTGAGCGGCTTGGTCTCCTTCATCAACACGGTGATCCGCCTGTCGCTGACCTATGTCGACGAGATCATCCTCGGCTACAACATACGCATCAATTCGTCCTCGCCGTTCGAGACGGCGCGCCAGGGTGTCGTGCTCTATGCCCAGAACGGCAAGGTCATGGTCAAGAACGCCGTCTGGCTGGCGGTTATCATGTGGGGCGTATCCTTTGTCATCTTCCTGCTGATGCTGGCGCCGGCCGCCGCCATTCTTTTCCTGATGCCAGGGCAATTGGCGGGCTGGGCCTTCGTGCTCGCCATCGTCTTCGCCTGGGCCTTCAAGGCGGCGTTCATCGAGCCCTTCGCCATCGCTTGCCTGATGCAGGTCTATTTCAAGACCATCGCGGGCCAGGTGCCAGATCCGGCCTGGGACGCCCGGCTGGCCGAGGCATCGTCGAAGTTCAGGGAGCTCAGGGACAAGGCGCTGGCCTCCTTCGGCGGCTCGCGCTGGGGACCGGCCGGCGCGACACCCTGATCAGCGAGGCTTGACGGCGCGGCAGCAACGGTGTTGAGGCGCGCCACGGTCGATTTGAGCAGCGCTTCACCTTGCCCGGAAAAAGTCTCGCTCATGATCAGCTCCGGCAGCGGCAGCCGCCGTCCCCAGCCATGCGTTTCGAGGTCGGGCTTTGGCGCGAACTCCGAGACGCGGCCGACGCAGAGATAGGCGACCGGCGTCACATGATCGGGAATTGACAGCAGGCTTTTCAGCGCCTGCGCCTCGATGATGCTGACCCAGCCGACGCCGACGCCTTCGGCGCGTGCCGCCAGCCAGAAATTCTGCACCGCGCAGACCGTGCTGTAGAGGTCCATCTCCGGATTGTGCCAGCGTCCCAACGGCGAACCCTTCGAGCGCTGGCGGTCGCAGGTGATGCAGATGTTGAGCGCGCTTTCGCAGATGCCTTCCAGCTTGAGCTTACGGTAAAGCGCCTGCCGCTCTTCCTCAATTGCTGGCAATTCCTGCTCGCGCGCAGCCAGGAACAGGTCGCGCACCTTTTCCCGTCGTTCGGCATCGCGAATGACGATGAAGTTCCAAGGCTGCATGAAGCCGACCGACGGCGCGTGATGGGCGGCAAGCAGCAGCCGCGCCAGCACCTCGTCGTCGAGCCCGGTTGGCAGGAAATGACTGCGGACATCGCGCCGCGTGAACATGGCGCGATAGACCGCGTCGCGCGCATTCTGATCAAACCCGTCGCCAACAGGAACGGTCATGGTTTCCGGCATCGCTTGTCCCCTTGCGATTGCAGCAGTTTCAAACTGTCAGAGCGTACTTTGTGCGTCCAAGTGGACGCACGTCGCTCTGATGTCGTCCGCCTGACCATGCGGATGACGATGCCTGCCAGGCCGGTCTTCTGGCTTGGGATCAACCCGCGTCCGGTGCCTTCCCGTCATCGACAGTGGCGTATACCGGCGCGGTCCCCCTTACAGCGTTGGGCACGCCACGGAGTTCAACCGTGTTCCCGATTCTCCCGTTTGCACGGGCACCAGGCAGTGCCAAGAACCTTACGCCGAAGCGCTGCCCACGCCAATGCCTGCGGCGACACGAATGGACGCAGGCGCGATTTTCCCCAGTCATCGGCCGCCTGTGCATGGCCTTTGTCGATCCGGGTCACTAGATTAGGACGATGGCCACTCGTCTCTACACCCATCCGATCTTCCTCGAGCACATCACGCCGCCGGGCCATCCGGAGCGGCCGGACCGCTTGCGCGCCATCGAGCGCGTGCTTGACGACGAAGCCTTTGCCGCGCTCGATCGTATCCAGGCGCCGGAAGGCGACGAGGCCACCATCCTCTACGCGCATCCCGCCGATTTCGTCGCCCGCGTGCGGGCCGCCATTCCTGACGAGGGTATTGCCCGCATCGACGCCGACACCACCGCCAGCCCGAAAAGCTGGCAGGCGGCGATCACCGCGATCGGTGCCGCCAACGCCGCCGTCGACGACGTCTTTGAAGGCCGCGCCGACAATGTCTTCGTCGCCGCCCGGCCGCCTGGCCACCACGCCGAAAAGACCACGGCGATGGGCTTTTGCCTGTTCAACACCGCGGCGATCGCGGCGCGCTATGCGCAGAAGAAACACGGCGTCGAGCGCGTTGCCGTCGTCGACTGGGACGTGCATCACGGCAACGGCACGCAGGATATTTTCTGGGACGATCCGTCGGTGCTCTATTGCTCGACGCACCAGATGCCGCTCTACCCCGGCACCGGCGCGAAGAACGAAATCGGCGCCGGCAATATCGTCAACGCACCATTGGCGCCGCAGACCGGCAGCGAGGTTTTTCGCGATGCCTTCCTATCACGCGTGCTGCCGGCGCTCGACAATTTCGCGCCCGACCTGATCGTCATTTCGGCCGGGTTCGACGCGCACCACCGCGATCCGCTGGCCGAGATCAACCTGACCGAGGATGATTTCGACTGGGCGACGGGCCAGTTGATGCAGCGCGCGGCGCGCCACAGCGGCAACCGGCTCGTCAGCCTGCTCGAGGGTGGCTACGATCTGCAGGGATTGGCATTTTCGGTCGCCGCCCATGTCGGGCGACTGATGAAAGGATGAATGATGGCTGGTGAGACCAACGAAGACGTCAAGGCGATGAGCTTCGAACAGGCACTCGACGCGCTGGAGAAGATCGTCGATGATCTGGAGCGTGGCGATGTGCCGCTAGACCAGTCGATCCGGATCTACGAGCGCGGCGAGGCACTGAAGGCGCATTGCGACCGGCTGCTGAAGGCCGCCGAGGACAAGGTCGAGAAGATCAGGCTGTCGCGCGACGGCAAGCCGGTTGGAACAGAGCCGCTTGACGCGGATTGAGGCAGTCCGAACGATGGTCTTGCCTCACCGGTTTTTGGACATGATCATGATCGAGGATAGAACGCGTCCCGATTGAAAACGCTCCAGGACAAGAGGAGATACGGAAACGATGTGCAGAAACATCAAGACCCTCTTCAATTTTGATCCGCCTGCAACCAATGACGAAGTCCGCGATGCGGCCCTTCAGTTCGTCCGCAAGCTGAGCGGAACGACGCGGCCTTCGAAGCAGAACCAGCATGCCTTCGACCACGCGGTCGAAGCCATCGCGGCATCGGCGCGCGAACTGCTCGATTCTCTCGAAACCCACCAGCATCCGCGCAATCGCGAAGAGGTGGCGGCCAAGCTGCGGGCAAAGGCGGCGATCCGCTTTGCCTGACGCGGCCCGGGCAGGCATTGCCCGTTGACAAGGAGAGTTCATGAGCTTCTTCCCGGGGAAAGACCCTGAAGTCGGCGACGCCTTCGCCAGCGACCAGATCGAACTGATGGTCATCCCGAACGCCAAGGACATTGGCGGCTTTCAGGTGCGCCGCGCCCTGCCGACCGCCAAGAGGCGGCTGGTCGGACCCTTCATCTTCTTCGACCGCATGGGCCCGGCGATTCTGCGCGCCGGCCAGGCGCTCGATGTCCGTCCCCATCCGCATATCGGTCTGTCGACGGTCACCTATCTGTTCGACGGCAGGATCAGGCATCGCGATTCGCTCGGCACCGAAATGGTCATCCAGCCTGGTGACGTGAACCTGATGACCGCCGGCCGCGGCATCGTTCATTCCGAGCGTACGCCGGAGGAACTGCGCGGCGCGCCGATGTCGATCTCCGGCCTGCAGACATGGCTGGCATTGCCGGACGGCAAGGAAGAAGTGGCTCCGGTGTTCGAGAACACCGAAGCGCTTCGGCTGCCGGAGATCAACGCCGAAGGCGTCAGCGGGCGCATCGTCATTGGTGATTTCCAGGGATTGCGGTCCCCGGTCAGGGCCGACTCCGAGACGCTTTATGCCGACCTGCGCTTGGCGCCAGGCGCCAGCGTGAAGATCCCGGCCTATGCGGAAGAACGAGCGATCTACACACTGGAAGGCGAGGTCTCGATTTCGGGCGACATTTTCCCGGCGGAACGGCTGCTGGTGTTTCGGCCGGGTGATGAGATCGTCGTGTCGTCGCAGACCGGCGCGCATTTCATGCTGTTCGGCGGCGCCTCGCTCGGCTCGAAGCGTTACATCTGGTGGAATTTCGTCTCGTCATCAAAGGAGCGCATCGAACAGGCCAAGGAAGAGTGGAAGACGGGCCGTTTCGATATCGTTCCCGGCGACGAGGAAGAATTCATACCGCTGCCCGAAAGCTAGGCATGATCCCGAAAAGTGGGAACCGGTTTTCGGAGAGATCATGCCCAAACAAACAGACAAGCTCACGGCCGCGTCACTGACACGCATTTACATTCTCCGGCCTGCGGCCTATTTCGCCCATCAACAGAAAGCCTGAGCAGGCCACCCGTGAACGCAACGCCGCATACGCCGCTTCTCGACAAGGTCCGCATCCCGGCCGACCTGCGCACGCTTGCCGAAAGCGAGCTGCCGCAATTGGCAGCCGAGCTTCGCGCCGAACTGATCGACGCCGTCTCCCACACCGGCGGCCACCTTGGCGCCGGCCTCGGCGTGGTCGAACTGACGGTGGCGCTGCACTATGTCTTCAACACCCCCGATGATCGGCTGATCTGGGATGTCGGCCACCAGGCCTATCCGCACAAGATCCTGACCGGCCGACGCGACCGCATCCGCACACTGCGCCAGGAAGGTGGCCTGTCCGGCTTCACCCGCCGCGCCGAGAGTGAGTACGATCCCTTCGGCGCCGCCCACTCCTCGACATCGATATCGGCCGGCCTCGGCATGGCCGCCGCTCGCGATCTCTCCGGCGGCCGCAACAATGTCATCGCCGTCATCGGCGACGGTGCCATGTCGGCCGGCATGGCCTACGAAGCCATGAACAATGCCGGCGCGCTCGATGCGCGGCTGATCGTCATCCTCAACGATAACGACATGTCGATCGCGCCGCCGACCGGTGCGATGAGCGCCTATCTGGCGCGTCTGGCCTCGGGCAAGGCCTATGTCGGCCTGCGCGATTTCGGCAAGAAACTGACCTCCTATCTTGGCAAGCGTGCGGATCGTGCGATCACAAGGGCGGTCGAGCATGCGCGCGGCTACGTCACCGGCGGCACGCTGTTCGAGGAACTCGGTTTCTATCACATCGGCCCGATCGACGGTCACAATCTCGAGCATCTGATCCCGGTCCTGAAAAATGTCCGCGACAACGGCGAAGGCCCGGTGCTGATCCATGTCGTCACCCAGAAGGGCAAGGGCTATGCGCCGGCGGAAGCCGCCGCCGACAAGTATCACGGCGTCAACAAGTTCGATGTCATCACCGGCGCGCAGGCCAAGGCGCCGGCCAACGCACCGGCCTACACCAAGGTGTTCGCCGAAAGCCTGGTTCAAGAAGGCCGCGAGGACGACCGCATCGTCGCCGTCACCGCCGCCATGCCGAGCGGCACCGGCCTCGACCTGTTCGGCGAGGCATTCCCGTCGCGGACCTTCGATGTCGGCATCGCCGAACAGCACGCGGTGACCTTCGCGGCTGGCCTTGCCACCGAAGGCTACAAGCCGTTCGCGGCGATCTATTCGACCTTCCTGCAGCGTGCTTACGATCAGGTCGTCCACGATGTCGCGATCCAGAAATTGCCGGTGCGCTTTCCCGTTGACCGCGCCGGCTTCGTCGGCGCCGATGGCGCGACGCATTGCGGCGCTTTCGACACCACCTTCCTGGCGACATTGCCGGGGTTTGTCGTCATGGCCGCTGCCGACGAGGCGGAACTGCGCCACATGGTGCACACCGCGGCGAGCTATGATGAGGGTCCGATCGCCTTCCGCTATCCGCGCGGCAACGGCGTCGGCGTCGACATGCCGGAGCGCGGCTCGGTTCTCGAAATCGGCAAGGGCCGCATCGTCAAGGAGGGCACCAAGGTAGCACTGCTGTCCTTCGGCACGCGGCTGCAGGATTGTCTGATTGCCGCCGAGGAGCTAGGTGCCGCCGGGCTTTCCACCACGGTCGCCGATGCCCGTTTCGCCAAGCCGCTCGACGAAGATCTGATCCGGCGGCTGGCCCGCTCGCATGAGGTTCTGGTGACGGTGGAGGAGGGCGCCGTCGGTGGCTTCGCCAGCCACGTGCTGCAATTCCTCGCTCACGAAGGTCTGCTGGAAAGCGGGCTGAAGGTGCGTCCGCTGGTTCTGCCCGACGCGTTCACCGACCACGCCAAGCCGGAGAAAATGTATGCCGATGCCGGGTTGGACGCAGCCGGCATCGTGCGCACGGTCTTCGTCGCGCTTGGGCACAGCACCCACGCCCAGCGTGCCTGAATCAAAGTCTCAATGACTTGATTCAATTTGCCGGTCAACAATGTTAAGGCACTGTTTACGCTGACATTTGGCTTTTCGCTTACCGTGTCTCTTGGCCGTTTTTCAACGGCGCCCTGCTAGATCGTTGATCAGGCAGGGAGACAACAACAATGAAAACGCTTCTGTGCGGCGTAGCGCTTTGCGCGGCTATCGCTGCGCCGGCCGCCGCCGAAACGCGCTATGATCGCAGCCTCGAAAAGGCGGCCATGGGCATCGTCGCCGGCAAGATGGGCGACATTCGCGGCGGCTTTTCCTACAAGCAGGTGCCGCAGCTTGTGGTCGTGCCGGTAGCAGCGCCGGCGGCCGTGACCGAACGCTCACGCGAGGAAGCCACGGGCAAGCCGGGCGACGGTCTGGCGCCCGCCGTGGAACGGCAGGTTTCGCGAACCATTTTCTAAATTGGAACTCAGCAAGCCTAGAGCTGCTTGAGAGGGTATGATCGGAAGCGGTCTACCATGCCGCCCATCGGCGATCTGAAGAGGCTACTCCTCCGCCAGCTCCGCTTCTTTCGCCGGTTTCCCGGAGCGCCAGGATTTCGCGGCGTGGCGAGCGCGGTCGGCCACCACGGCGAGGCGTCCGCGCAGGCTTCGCCCACCCAGCACCGACGACAAGGTCACCGAATGCGTCGCAAAGCGGCGCTTGAAATCCTCGCCGCCGCAGAGAAAGTCGATCGTGGTCAAGCCCCGGTCGAGTGACCACTGGATGTAATCCATCATCAGGACCATGCCCGGCGAGGCACGCTCGAAGGCCGGGTCATAGGTTGTGACGAAAGCCATCATCGTTCCATGCTGCTCGAAATTGATCGAGATGGCGATGATCTCGTTTTCGCGTTCGAGCACGAAGATACGCAGCAATCCGAGCCCGGCCAGGACGGAGACCAGCGCCGCCAGAGCGGCGGAGCCCTCGTCGAAGAGGTCCGAAACGCGGCCGTGCTTTGCCAGCCATAGCCGCTTCAGCGCCGCGACGCGCTCCAGCACCGGCTCGCGGGCTTCGTGCGCCTCCATCAGGCGGAAGCGCAGCGCGCCGCCTTCCTCCATGAATTTGCGGCCACGGCGATAGTTTTGCCGGGCTTTTTTCGATTGGCTTTCGAACCATTGCGCGCCGCCTTGCCAGGCGCCAGCGACACGATAGCTGACCTCGCTGCGGTGGTTTGGCTGCAAGATCGCGCCGCGGCCTGGGGCGGCGGAGCCGAGCAGGGCCGGCAATCGGGCATCGGGCAAAAGACGATTCAGATAGACAAGGTCGAAGCCGCCATCGTCGAGAATGCGTTGCCAGAGCTGCCGCAGGATCTGCGGGTCGCAATCGGGGGCAAGCAGGACATCGCCATAGTCGCAGTGGTCCTTCGCCGCCCATTCCAGGACGCGGATGCCGGAGCGCCTGAAGGTCGCGAGCGCAATGACGGCCACGAGCCGCTCGTCGCTCCAGACCAAGCCGATCCTGAGGCCGCGCCGCTCCTGATGCGACGTCGTGCGCCACCATGCCGAGATCCAGTCCGGATGCTGGAAAACGAGGCCGCCGGCACGTTGCCAGAGCGTCGCCCAGGCGGGCGCGATTTCTGCCAGGCGCGCATCCGACGTCGCGACTTCAATCCGGTGCGTTCGCGGCAGCCGGCACACGACAGGCCCGTTCAAGGCTTGGCCCTTTGCGAGGATTGCCGTGGCTCGGGCTTGTCGGTTCGGAAGTGTCTGGCGATCTGCCCCCACATCCGCTTCAGCGGCAGGACATAGAGGCCCGCGAGCGACTGATAGTCGCGCACGTTGCGTTCGATCAACCCGAATTTGAAGTCCTCGTCGGGTCTGGGAACGCATAGGGTTCCGAACAGCCGGTCCCAGAACGAGAAGAGCAGCCCGAAGTTCTTGTCGTAGTGGCGTGGGTCGGTGCTGTGGTGCAACTGATGCCAGTGCGGGCACAAGACCAGGTTGTTCAGCGGCCCAAACGAGATCTTGAAATGCGTGTGCCTGACGAAATCCATCATCAGGATGTTGCGTATGATGTAGACGTTGACGCCGAAGACCGTCAGCTCGACGAGGTTCAGCGACACCAGCGACCAGATGCCGAAGCAGATGCCGGGAATGACGCCGTCCCAGGCCCGGTTCATCAATTCGTCGAGCGGGTGGACGCGGTCCTTGGTGATGCCGACCATCACCTCGGCCGAATGGTGCACCTTGTGCAGTTCCCAGAGCACCGGATAGCGGTGCTGGGCGACGTGATAGAGATAATACGAGATGTCGTAGGCCAGCAGCATCGTGATGGTGAAGATCGTCACCGTCACCGGCCCCGCCGGCCCCTCGATCAGGGGCGGCTGGATAGATAGCAGCGTCGAGAGCAGCCAGTTCGTCGCATAGCCGACGGCGCTGACGAAGACGATGCCGGCAGGCAGCATGAGGAATGGCATGAGGGCCTTCCTCGTTACCCAAAACAAAAGATCGGCTCTCGCCGAGGGATGAGTGATCACCTCGTGCGGAACCGCGAACTCGAAGAATTCTTTCCAGCTCTTTTTCTCGACCGTGCGCCAATAGGCGACGAGGGCGCTGGCCAAAGCGGTCAACAACAGAAGTCCGGTCGCCAGCAGGCCGGCGCCGGAAATCCGGTCGAGCACCTTGTAGACGATGTCGCTGGCCATTTCCAAGATTGACGCCTCTTTCATCCCGTTTTGCGGGCTGTCGCAGTCATAACACTTAGTCCTCAAGCAAATGCGACGAAAATAGGTTAACAATTTATGAGATTTCTGGAATTCGGGGCAGTGATCTGCAAACGGCGACGCCTCATGCTTCGGCAGTCACGCGCCTCAACGAGTGTAGTTTTCAAAGGATAGTGGGCGTGACAGAACTAACCGCAATCGTCTCAAAGCCCAATATTGCTGGGATGATGGTTGGAGTGGGTTACGAATGCCTCCCTCAATGTCCGGCTGGCGCCCTTGCCATCGTCGTCGGCTTTCGCCATGAAGGCCGATGAATTCGCCTCTGCCAGCCAGCGCACGCCAGCGGCTCGACGACCTGCTCGTCCAGCGCGGGCTGTTTGCCAGCCGCTCGCGTGCCCGCGACGCGGTCGAACGCGGCACGGTGACGGTCGACGGTGTCCTCGCCCGCAAGCCTGGCCAGAGTGTTTTGCCGCAATGCCTTGTTACCATCGATGATCCGGCGCAAGGCTATGTGTCGCGCGCGGCACTCAAGCTGATCGGTGGGCTCGACCATTTCGGCCTCGATCCAGCCGGCTGCGAGGCGCTCGACATCGGCGCCTCGACCGGCGGCTTTACCCAGGTTCTGCTGGAGCGTGGCGTGGCTCATGTCACCGCGATCGATGTCGGGCATGGTCAGGTGCACCCTGATGTCGGCCAAGACCCGCGTGTGACGGTGATCGAGGGCCTGAACGCGCGCGATCTGACCGTCGCCGATCTTGGCGGTCGTATTCCGGATTTCATCGTGTCCGATGTCAGCTTCATTTCGTTGAAACTGGCGATGCCACCGGCGCTTGGCCTTGCGAAGGCTGGCGCCAAGGCCATGTTTCTGGTCAAGCCGCAATTCGAGGCCGGTCGCGAAGCGATCGGCAAGGGTGGTCTGTTGAAAGACCCCTACGACGCTTCCCGTGTCGCCGGCCTGCTGCAGGATTGGCTCGACGCCGTTCCCGGCTGGCGCTCGCTCGGGCTGCATTTGTCGCCGATCGAGGGCGGCGACGGCAATCGCGAATTCCTGCTCGGTGGGATCAAGGATCGATGAGCGCGCGCTTCAGCATCAGGAAACTTGGCGCCCAGGGCGACGGCATCGCCGAGACCGAGACAGGCGATCTGTTCATTCCCTTCACACTGCCCGGCGAAACAGTCACCGCCGCGCGCGAAAGGGATCGCGCCATGCTGATGGCGGTGCTGGAAGCCTCGCCGCTGCGCATCGATCCCGCCTGCCGCCATTTCACCGAATGCGGCGGCTGCGCCCTCCAGCATTTCGAAGCCGAAGCCTATCGCCAGTGGAAACGCGAAAAGGTGGCGCACGCCCTGAAGGGCAAAGGCATCGATTGCGAGATCGGTGAACTGGTCGCCTGCGCGCCGCACACGCGCCGCCGTGTCGTGCTTGCCGCCCGGCGCACCGATACAGGCATGCTGCTTGGCTTCAACCGTCATCTGTCGCCGGAGATCATCTCCATATCGGAATGTCCGATCTCGCTGCCCGAGATCGTCAGCGCGCTCGGCCCACTGAAGGCGCTCGCCGAGTTGATATGCGCCACAACAAAATCGTTTCGGCTGGCTGTCACCGTGACCGGTTCGGGCCTTGATATCGCGGTACACGAATCCGGCAAGCTCGGCGAACACCAGCGCCGTATCGCTGCCAACTTCGTCATGGCCCAGGGATTTGCCCGGCTCTCGATCGATGACGAGATCGTCATCGAACCCAAGAAGCCGGTGGTCATGTTCGGCGGCGTTGCCGTTGCCATTCCGCCGGGCGCCTTCCTGCAGGCAACCGAGGCCGCCGAACAGGCGATGGCCGATATCGTCGGCGGACATCTGAAGCGTGCCAAGAAAGTGGCGGATCTTTTCGCCGGTTGCGGCAGCTTTGCCTTGCGGCTGGCAATGAAATCGGAAGTCCATGCGGTGGAGGGTGATGCGGCAGCCCTTTCGGCGCTCGACCGGGGATCGCGCTTCGCCACCGGGCTGAAGCGGGTGACGGGCGAACGCCGCGACCTGTTCCGCCGGCCGCTGACGCTCAAGGAGTTGAATGCCTTCGACGGCGTCGTGTTCGACCCGCCGCGGGCGGGCGCCGAAGACCAGTCGAAGCAGATCGCTCGTTCGGATGTTCCCTACGTTGCCGCGGTGTCCTGCAATCCGGTGACGCTCGCGCGGGATTTGCGCATCCTGCTCGACGGTGGCTACACCTTGAAAAGCGTCACCCCGATCGACCAGTTCCTGTGGTCGCCACATGTCGAGGCGGTGGCGCTGCTCGAGAAGCCGAAGAGGCGTCGCTAGCGCAGCGGCATTTCTTGCCTTCCTTCGCTGAGATCTAAAATCGGCCAGCATATGAAGAGTTTCGGATTGGACGTGTTATCCACTTCGTCGAGAATGCCGAATTCAATAAGGCGATCGACGGCATTTCGCGCGGCAGGATAGGTAATCGCCAGTTTCTCGGCGATACGTGGAATAGACGTTGCGGGAGAGATGAATAGCTCGTCCACTATCGTCATCAGCCGGGCCGAACTTCGTACCTCAGATATCCGCTGGCGAAAATCTTGGCGCATGATTTCAAGCGCTGCGAGTGTCGCCCCAGCGGCGCGGCAGGAATTGATGATCATCTCAAGGAAGAACCCTATCCAAGCCGTCCACTCGCCGTCGCGCGAGACGGCCAACATGAGATCGACATAGTCATCCTTCCGTCCCTCGACGGCGGGGCTCAGATAGAGAAGTGGCCGCTCCAACACGCGTTCCTGCATCAAGAAAATTGGCACAAGAATACGACCTACGCGGCCATTTCCGTCGGCGAAGGGATGGATCGTCTCAAACTGGTAGTGAAATAACGCGGCATCGATAATAGGAGGTGTCGCGCCGCGGTTCTCTCGATTGAGGTACTGCTCAAGCGCAGCCATGGCTGTCTCCGCTTCAGCGGGCGGAGGGGGGATAAATCGGGCGTTTTCGATCTGCCGGTTTCTGCCGCCGATGAAATTCTGCTGATCCTTGTATTGCCCAGGTCGCTTGTTTGCTCCCCTATCGCTTCTAGCTCCCGATAGTAGAACCATATGGGTTTGTTTTATCATCCGATTGGAGATCGGGAGTTCATGGCGCATCTCGTTTGCGGCCTCGAACGCTCGAACATAGTTGCGAACTTCGATTGTCGAGTCGTCGACTTTGGAGTCACCCTCCAGTTCAGCTATCGCGAGCGCGTTTGCTGTCGTGTAGGTCCCCTCCATGCTTGAAGACAGGAGTGCCTCCTTACGCTGGAGCGGACGAATGACAAGAGCTGGGTTTGCCAGACCTCGTCCGGCTCCATTTAGTTCCCCGATCGCTTTCATCGCTTCAGCCAATGGCAAGGCCAATGCCGAATAATCTATCTCGGGCGGCAGTGGATTGGGGACGAATGCCATCTGTCCCGCGATGGTGGGTACCAAGCGTCCCGTTCGAGAATGAACGAATTCTGAAGGATTCATAATCGTGGCTAGGGCCAGAGTCAGATTATAGTTTTAACGTCAAAACTATAATCGTCTCCGACCCGATTCAAGTCACCTATGATCGATTTCAAGGGGATTAAAGTTTTATGCTAAAACGATAATCTCTAACCCTGCAACAATCTCTCTCAAACCCGCGTGCCGCCCACCGTCATCTGGTTCATGCGCAAATGCGGCTGGCCGACGCCGACAGGCACGCCCTGTCCGGCCTTGCCGCACATGCCGATGCCGGTGTCGAGCTTCATATCGTTGCCGATCATCGAAACGCGGTGCATGGCGTCCGGCCCGTTGCCGATCAGCATCGCGCCCTTGATCGGCTGCGTCACCTTGCCGTTCTCGATCATGTAGGCCTCGGTGCAACCGAACACGAATTTTCCCGAGGTGATGTCGACCTGGCCACCGCCGAAGGACACGGCATAGATGCCGTTCTTGATCGAGGCGATGATTTCGTCCGGCTCCATGTCGCCCGCCGTCATATAGGTGTTGGTCATGCGCGGCATCGGCTGGTGGGCATAGCCTTCGCGCCGGCCATTGCCGGTCGCCGTCATGCCCATCAGCCTGGCATTCTGGCGATCCTGCATGTAGCCGACCAGTTTGCCGTCTTCGATCAGCACATTGCGGGCCGAAGGCGTGCCTTCGTCGTCGACGGTGAGTGAGCCGCGCCGCTCGGGCATGGTGCCGTCATCGACGACGGTCACCCCCTTGGCGGCGACCTGCTGGCCCAGCAGGCCGGCGAAGGCCGAGGTCTTCTTGCGGTTGAAATCGCCTTCCAGCCCATGGCCGACGGCCTCGTGCAGCATGACGCCCGGCCATCCGCTCGACAGCACGATGTCGAAAGTGCCGGCCGGCGCCGGTATCGCCTCGAGGTTGACCAGGGCTTGCCTGAGCGCCTCCTTGGCGGCGTGCTTCCAGCTGTCTTCGACCAGGAATTCGCCAAAGGCCTTGCGGCCGCCCATGCCGTAGGAGCCGCTCTCCTGGCGGTCGCCATCGCCGACCACGACAGAGACGTTGATGCGGACCAGCGGGCGGATGTCGCGCACCACCTGGCCGTCGGCGCGCACGATCTCGACATGCTGCCATGAGGCGGCAAGCGAGGCCGAAACCTGGCGCACGCGTGGATCCTCGGCGCGCAGCCATGCGTCGATTTCCTGCAAAAGCTTTGCCTTGGCCTCGAAGGAAGGCGAGGGGATCGGGTTCTCGTCGCCGTAGAGATGGCGGTTGGTGCGGGCGGGTGCGGCGGCAAGCGTGCTGGAATAACCACCCTTGACGGTTGAAACGGCGTCGGCCGCGCGCAGCAGCGAGGCCTCGGAAAGATCGCTGGAATGCGCGTAGCCGCTGGCTTCGCCGGCGACGGCGCGCAGGCCAAAGCCCTGGTCGGTGTTGAAGTTGGCGGTCTTCAGCCGGCCATTGTCGAACATCAGCGCTTCGCTCTCGCTATATTCGAGAAATAGCTCGCCGTCGTCGGCGCCGTTGATGGTCTCGGCGACGATCTGCTTGATGCGATCGTCTGAAATGTCGAATTGGCCGATCAGGCTGTTCATGGCGCGTCCGTTCACAGGAGGAATGGGTCTTTGCCACGATGTAGGCGCGAAGGCGCGCCGAGACAATCGTC
The DNA here is from genome assembly GCF_040320745.1 of Mesorhizobium sp. M0621. Classification (NCBI taxonomy): domain Bacteria; kingdom Pseudomonadati; phylum Pseudomonadota; class Alphaproteobacteria; order Hyphomicrobiales; family Phyllobacteriaceae; genus Mesorhizobium; species Mesorhizobium sp. M0621. The sequence goes on from NZ_JAMYQF010000041.1 coordinate 26,786, forward strand.
CTGCCGCATTGTAAAGGCAAATGCACTCCGACGTCAGGTTCTCGGCGTCGCTTTTGTCAGGGCAGGGCGGCAAAACCGTCGGCGAAGCCCTTGAGATCGACAGGGATGCCGATGCCTTCTTCCGGGGTCTGGAAGACGATGAAGGTGGCCGACGTGCCGGTCTTCAGCGTGTCGAGCAGCGGCTTTTCGAGAATGACCTCGGCATAGCAGCCGTCCTGGAAGCAGCGCACGAAATAGGCGCGGCCGATGTCCTTGCCGTCGACATTGAGGCCGAGCCCGTTGGGCAAAAGCACGCCGAGCGGTGCCAGCACGCGCAGGATCTCCGCCTTGTTGTCGGCGGTGCGCAGCACGACAACCGACAGTCCCATCTCCGGACGGTCCTCGGCGACGACGTTCTGCATCATTACGCATTGTTCCGACGTGGCGCCGGCCGGCGTGTCGCAGATGATCGACCACGCGCCATGCGTCGAGCGCACCGTGCCGCTCGGTTGCGCGGCACTGGCCGTGCTGGACAAGCCGATACCGGACAGGGCGGCGATAAAGATGACCTTCGCCCAGTTTCTCGAAAACCGAGAGTTTCTCGAAAGCCAAGGGGTCATGACGGCTCCATTGCGAATCACGGCACTTTAAGCCGCGCCAAAGCCAAGTAAAGGACGAGACCGCAACCGGTCTGCCCCGAAAAAGCCAATGCGGCGCTTTTCCCTGTCAATTTCGCCCGAATTGCGACGTCCGGCACGAGCGGCCCGCGAGAATGCGACCGTTGGCCCAACATAGGCGATTCGGGGCTGCCGTCGCTGCCTTCAAAGGCACATCCGGGCTTGCGCGCAAAAATGCCGCACGGTTTCGCCCGCTCCTTTCTTGCGGAGGGAAAAAGAGTATGGTTTGAACCAGTTTGAGACTGTCGGGATTCCCGTCCCGGCATTATTCGTTATTCTCGTGGATACCGCCGCGAGGAACTGGGAGACGATGAGGGCGATGAGAAATTTCCTGGCAAACGCCAAGTTTCCAGCAAGTGCCAAGCTTCTAAGTGCTTGCGCCGCTGTCACGTTTTTCGCAGGTACATCCGCCCATGCCGACCAGCCAAAGAACTGGGAGACAACCTTCCAGGCGCCGGCGACCGACATGATGCGGCAGATCGAGTGGTTCGGAAACTACACGATGTGGTTCATCGTCCCGATCACCATCCTGGTGCTTCTTCTCCTCGCCTATTGCATCGTGAGATTCCGCGCGAGCGCGAACCCGGTACCGTCCAAGACCAGCCACAACACGCTGATCGAGGTGATCTGGACCGTCGGCCCGGTCGTCATCCTGCTTTGCCTCGCCATTCCCTCGTTCCAGCTGCTGACCGCGCAATATACGCCGCCGGAAGAAGCAAAGCTGACCGTCAAGGCGACCGGCAACCAGTGGAACTGGGATTACGAGTACCAGACCGAGAACACGCTCTCCTTCAACTCCGCGATCCTCCAGGACGGTGATCGGGCCGGCGCCGGCAAGGAGGACCGCGAGGAATATCCGCGCCTGCTGGCCGTCGACAATGAATTGGTGGTGCCGGTCAACACCATGACCCGCGTGCTTGTCACCGCGACCGACGTCATCCATTCCTTTGCCATGCCGTCGTTCGGCATCAAGATCGACGCCATTCCGGGCCGCACCAACGAGACCTGGTTCAAGGCGGAGAAGGAAGGCCTCTACTACGGTCAGTGCTCGCAGCTCTGCGGCAAGGACCATGCGTTCATGCCGATTGCAATCCGCGTCGTCTCGGATGCGCAGTTCAAGACCTGGCTGGCGGCAGCCAAGACCGATCTGCCCGGCGCCAACAAGACGCTGATGGCCGAGGTCGACGGCCGAAACAAGGTAGCAGTCGCCGGCAACTGATGCCGCGGCCAGAAAAGATCAGGGAACGGAGCGGAACATGGCAGACGCTGCAGCTCACGACGGGCACGACCACAAGCCTTATCACGGCTGGGTGCGCTGGGTTTATTCGACCAACCACAAGGACATCGGTACACTCTACCTGATCTTCGCGATCATGGCCGGCATCATCGGCGGTGCCCTGTCGGTCGCCATCCGCATGGAACTGCAGGAGCCGGGCATCCAGATCTTCAGCGGCCTGGCGCAGATGGTCTACGGCATGAACGGTGACGCCGCGATCGACGGCGGCAAGAGCATGTACAATGCCTTCGCCACCGCGCATGCGCTGATCATGATCTTCTTCATGGTCATGCCGGCGCTGATCGGCGGTTTTGCCAACTGGATGGTTCCGATCATGATCGGCGCACCCGACATGGCGTTCCCGCGCATGAACAACATCTCCTTCTGGCTGCTGCCGCCGGCCTTCATCCTATTGCTCACCTCGATGTTCATGCCGAGCGCGCCGGGCGCCTTCGGCGTCGGCGGGGGCTGGACGCTTTATCCGCCGCTTTCGACCTCGGGCCAGCCCGGACCGGCGATGGATCTGGCGATCCTGTCGATCCACATTGCCGGTGCGTCGTCGATCCTTGGCGCCATCAACTTCATCACCACCATCTTCAACATGCGCGCGCCCGGCATGACGCTGCACAAGATGCCGCTGTTTGCCTGGTCGGTGCTGATCACCGCCTTCCTGCTGCTGCTGTCGTTGCCGGTTCTGGCCGGCGGCATCACCATGCTGCTCACCGACCGCAATTTCGGCACGACCTTCTTTGCTCCCGATGGCGGCGGCGATCCTATCCTGTTCCAGCACCTGTTCTGGTTCTTCGGTCACCCGGAAGTCTACATTCTGATCCTGCCGGGCTTCGGCATCATCAGCCACGTCATCTCGACCTTTTCGAAGAAGCCGGTGTTCGGTTATCTCGGCATGGCCTACGCCATGGTGGCGATCGGCGCCGTCGGCTTCATCGTCTGGGCGCACCACATGTACACGACCGGCCTGTCGCTCGACACGCAGCGTTATTTCGTCTTCGCCACCATGGTCATCGCGGTGCCGACGGGCGTGAAGATCTTCTCCTGGATCGCGACGATGTGGGGCGGGTCGATCTCGTTCAAGACGCCGATGCTGTGGGCGCTGGGCTTCATCTTCCTGTTCACCATCGGTGGCGTTACCGGCGTCCAGCTGGCCAATGCCGGTCTCGACCGCTCGCTGCATGACACCTATTTCGTCATCGCCCACTTCCACTATGTGCTGTCGCTCGGCGCAGTGTTCGCCATCTTCGCCGGCTGGTACTACTGGTTCCCGAAGATGACGGGCTACATGTACTCGCCGGTCATCGCCAACACCCACTTCTGGGTCACTTTCGTCGGCGTCAACCTGATCTTCTTCCCGCAGCACTTCCTCGGCCTCGCCGGCATGCCGCGTCGCACCATCGACTATCCGGACGCGTTTGCCGGCTGGAATTATGTGTCGTCCATCGGCTCCTATATCTCGGCCGTCGGCGTCCTGATCTTCCTCTATTGCGTGTTCGAAGCTTTCCAGAAGAAGCGGATCGCTGGCGCCAACCCGTGGGGGGAGGGTGCAACGACTCTCGAATGGCAGCTGCCTTCGCCGCCGCCTTTCCACCAGTGGGAACAGCTGCCGAAGATCAAGTAAGGCGGCTTCCCGCTCGAATACGAAACCGCCGGTTCGCTGGCGGTTTTGGCCAACGGAATAATGGACTTAAGTACGCATGGCCCTTGTCGACGACCCATTGATTGACGAAGCGGGCTTTCGCATGTCGGAAGCAACAGCGGGCGATTTCTTCGCCCTGCTGAAGCCGCGCGTCATGTCGCTGGTGGTGTTCACAGCCTTTGTCGGCATGGTCGCGGCACCCGTGACCATCAATCCGCTGCTGGCGGTGATCGCCATCCTGGCTATTGCCATTGGCGCTGGCGCCTCGGGCGCGCTCAATATGTGGTACGACGCCGACATCGACGCGGTGATGACCAGGACCGCCAGCCGTCCGGTCCCGTCCGGCCGCATCCAGCCGCACGAGGCGCTGAGCTTCGGTCTGGTGCTTTCGGTGCTGTCGGTGATGACGCTCGGCGTTCTGGTCAACTGGCTGGCGGCGACGCTGCTGGCCTTCACCATCTTCTTCTATGCCGTCGTCTACACGATGTGGCTGAAGCGCTGGACGCCGCAGAACATCGTTATCGGCGGTGCTGCCGGCGCCATTCCGCCCGTGATCGGCTGGGCCGCGGTGACCGGCACGGTCAGCCTTGAAAGCATCGTCCTGTTCCTGATCATCTTTCTGTGGACGCCGCCGCATTTCTGGGCGCTGGCACTGTTCAAGTCCGAGGACTACGCCAAGGCAGGTATCCCAATGATGCCGAACGTCGCCGGGCACGCTTCGACCCGCCGCCAGATCTTCGCTTACGCGCTGGTGCTGGCCCCCGTCGGTGTGTTGCCGTGGATGCTTGGCTACACCACGCCGGTCTACGGCGTCGCTGCCGCGCTGCTTGGGCTGGGGTTTGTCTGGTACGCATGGAAAGTGCTTGCCATGGCCGACGACGACCGCGTCATGAAACCGGCCAAGGCCTTGTTCGCCTATTCGCTGCTTTATCTCTTCGCCATCTTCGCTGCCTATCTGGCCGACAGCGTTGTCGAGCGCGCGCTTGCCATGGGCGGAGCATGACCATGATCGAAGAAAAGCTCGAACTGGTCACGCTGACCGAGCGGCAGAGGAAAGCCAGACGCAACCGTTCGGTCGCGATCGGTGTAGCGCTGGCTGTACTGGTCGTCATTTTCTACATCGCGACGATCGTGAAGTTCGGCCACAATCTGTCAGGCACGATGTGATGAGCGTCGAGACGCCCAAAAGACCGTCCGGGAAGAGCGGCAACCTCGTCGTCGCAGCCGTCTGCCTTGCCTTCTTCACCGGCATGATCGGCATGGCCTATGCCGCGGTGCCGCTCTACAAGATGTTCTGCCAGGCGACGGGCTATGGCGGCACGACGCAACGTGCCGAGAAGCAGTATGCCGGCCGCGTGCTCGACCGTGAGATCACCGTCCGCTTCGATGCCAACATCGCCGGCGTGCCGTGGGACTTCCAGCCGGTCCAGCGCTCGGTGACCATGAAGATCGGCGAGACGGTGCAGGCGCACTACAAGGCCACCAACAAGTTCGATCGCCCCGTGACCGGCCGCGCCACCTTCAATGTGCAGCCGGAACTGGCGGGACCCTACTTCAACAAGGTCGAGTGCTTCTGCTTCACCGACACGACGCTGAAGCCCGGCGAGACGCTGGACATGCCGGTCCTGTTCTATGTGGACCCTGATATCGTCAACGTGCCCGAACTGAAGGACGTCAAGACGATCACTCTGTCCTATACGATGTTCCCGGTCGAGAAGACCAAGCCGGTCGCCTCCTCGGAGCCGGCCCAGGGCAACAGCAAGACAATTTCCAATACCGAAGAAAATCTCGGGGGTTGATATGGCAGACGCGCACGCAAAACCACAGCATGACTATCATCTCGTCGATCCGAGCCCATGGCCTTTCCTGGGCTCGGTAGGGGCGCTCGTCATGGCCTTTGGCGGTGTCTGCCTGATGGAGTACCTGAAGGGCGGTTCTTTTCCGATCTTCGGCTTCAACATCGCCAATCCGTGGCTGTTCTTCATCGGTCTGGTGATCGTGCTCTACACCATGTTCGCCTGGTGGTCGGACACGATCAAGGAAGCGCATGAGGGCCATCACACGCGGGTCGTGTCGCTTCATCTGCGCTACGGCATGATCATGTTCATCGCCTCGGAGGTGATGTTCTTCGTTGCCTGGTTCTGGGCCTATTTCGACGCCAGCCTTTTCGCCGGCGAGGTGCAGAACTACGCACGAAATACATTTACCGGTGGCGTCTGGCCGCCGAAGGGCATGGAGGTTCTCGATCCCTTCCATTTGCCGCTCTACAACACCGTCATCCTGCTTCTGTCGGGCACCACGGTCACTTGGGCGCACCATTCGCTCATCCATGGCGATCGCAAGGGATTGATCAACGGTCTGGTGCTGACCGTCGGCCTCGGCATGCTGTTCACCATGGTGCAGGCCTATGAGTACATGCACGCTCCGTTCGGCTTCAAGGATTCCATCTACGGCGCCACCTTCTTCATGGCGACCGGCTTCCACGGCTTCCATGTCATCATCGGCACCATCTTCCTGCTCGTCTGCCTGATCCGGGCGATGAAGGGTGATTTCACCCCCAAGCAGCATTTCGGCTTCGAGGCGGCCGCCTGGTACTGGCACTTCGTCGACGTGGTCTGGCTGTTCCTTTTCGCATCGATCTACGTCTGGGGATCGGTCGGCGCGGTGATCGAAGGCCACTGACCCGGCTTTTAGGATTTCGATTTGGGGAGAGGCGGCCACGGCGACGTGGCCGCCTTCTTCTTTTCGGCGCGATAATCGCCGATCCGTAGCCGACGTGGCCGACAATTCCCTGTGCCATTCGCGCATTCATGATCATGACGTTGCCGAGCTGCTTCAATTGGTCGACTGGACCGACGGCTGCATTGCGGTTACGGACTCCGACATGGACGAAATCTGGGCAATGGTGGCCGATGGGACACCGATTGAGATCGAGCGGTAAGCAATGAGCGACGACGCTTCCATGAGCGACGACAAGGCGATCTGGCCTCCGATCGACCCGATTTCGGCCGGCCTCCATGGCCGCTGTCCACGCTGCGGCGAGGGGCGGCTGTTTGCCGGGTTCCTCACCGTCGGCAAGCGCTGCGTCAATTGCGGCCTCGACTATTCCTACGCCGATGCCGGCGATGGGCCGGCGGTCTTCGTCATCCTGATCATCGGCTTCATCATTGTCGGCCTGGCGCTTTGGGTTGAAGTCACGCTGAGCCCGCCGCTCTGGCTGCATCTGCTGGTCTGGATCCCGCTGGCTGTCGTGCTGTGCCTGACGGCGCTCCGGCTGATCAAGGGCGTCCTGCTCACCCTGCAATACCGCAACAAGGCGGCCGAGGGGCGGCTGGATCGCGGCGAATGAGCGAGGCATCCGTCAAAGCCGGTGGCCATTCGCGGCCACGGACGGCCTTGCTGTTCGGCCTTGGCACGGCACTGTTCCTGATCCTGCTGGCGCTCGGCACCTGGCAGGTCCAGCGCCTGTACTGGAAGGAAGGTCTTCTTGAGACCATCGACCAGCGCACCCACTCAGCGCCACGGCCGCTGGCCGAGGTTGAGAAAGAATTCGCGGCCGCCGGCGACGTCGACTACACACCCGTCACCGTCACCGGCACATTCCTGCATCAAGGCGAACGGCATTTCTACGCGACCTGGGAAGGCGACGCGGGTTTCAATGTCTACACGCCGCTTGCCCTGGACGATGGCCGCTTCGTCCTGATCAATCGCGGCTTCGTGCCTTACGATCTGAAGGACGCCGCCAAGCGCGCCAAGGGACAGGTGACGGGCAAGGTGACGGTCACCGGGCTCGCCCGCAATCCGCTGCCGGCAAAGCCGTCGATGATGCTTCCCGACAATGATGTGGCGAAGAACATCTTCTACTGGAAGGATCGCGACGTGATGGCGGCGAGCGCCGGGTTGCCGGCGGGCGCTGCGCTGGTGCCGATCTTCATCGACGCCGACAAGACGCCAAATCCAGGCGGCTTGCCGGTGGGCGGCGTCACCATCATCGACCTGCCGAACAGCCATCTGCAATATGCGATGACCTGGTACGGGCTCGCCGCGGCGCTCGCCGCCGTGCTTATCCTGCGGCTTCGCCGTCCCGCGAAAGAGGAATGAACGCGACCGACGCCCGCCTCTCTACCGATGCCCTTGACAGGGCAGGGGTAGGCACCTCATTTCGGCTTTGATCAACCGGCCCGGATTCATGCTTCAGACAACGACCAAACCACCTTTGACGATCCGGCTCTGCCAGCCGCGCGGCTTTTGCGCCGGTGTCGACCGTGCCATCCAGATCGTCGTGCTGGCGCTGAAGAAATATGGCGCGCCGGTCTATGTCCGCCACGAGATCGTGCACAACCGTTACGTCGTCGAGGGGCTGCAAAGCCTTGGCGCCGTCTTCATCGAGGAACTCTCCGAGATCCCGGCCGAACACCGGCAGTCGCCAGTCGTGTTCTCGGCGCATGGCGTACCGAAGTCGGTGCCGGCGGATGCCCAGGCACGCAACCTCTTCTATCTCGATGCCACCTGCCCGCTGGTGTCGAAGGTTCACAAACAGGCAATGCGCCATCAGCGGCTTGGCAGGCATGTGCTCTTGATCGGCCATGCCGGACATCCCGAGGTGATCGGCACCATGGGCCAACTGCCGGACGGCGCGGTGACGCTGATCGAGACAGAAGCCGATGCGGCAAAGCTCGCGCCCGCCGATCCGCAGGCGCTCGGCTTCGTTACCCAGACCACGCTGTCGGTCGAGGACACCGCCGGCATTATCCGCGCCTTGCAGGATCGCTTTCCTGCCTTGCAGGCGCCGGCGGCGGAATCGATCTGCTACGCCACCACCAACCGCCAGGAGGCGGTCAAGGAAACGGCGGCCGGCGCCGATCTCTATCTGATCGTCGGCGCACCCAATTCCTCCAACTCCCGACGCCTTGTCGAAGTGGCGGAACGTGCCGGCGCCTCGATGTCGCTTCTCGTGCAGCGCGCCGCCGAGATTCCGTGGAATGACATCGGCAACATCTCGACGCTTGGCCTGTCGGCTGGCGCATCGGCGCCCGAAATCATCGTCGACGAGATCATCGACGCGTTCCGGCAACGCTTCGACGTGACGATCGATCTGGCCATCACGGCCACGGAAACGGAGGATTTTCCGGTCATGCGGGTACTGCGCGATGTCGAACTGACGCGGGCCGACATGGCCTTCGTCAATGGAGCCGCGTAAGGCACATGGCGGTCTACACCGACGTTGCGGAAGGCGAACTCAGCGCGTTCCTGAAGCACTATCCGGTCGGCGAACTCCTGTCTTACAAGGGCATCGCCGAAGGCACCGAGAACTCGAACTTCCTGCTGCACACCTCCAGCGGCTCCTACATCCTGACGCTCTACGAAAAGCGGGTCGACAAGGCGGATCTGCCGTTTTTCCTCGGGCTGATGGGCCATCTCGCAAAAAAGGGCGTGTCCTGCCCGCTGCCGGTGACCGCGGATGACGGCAGCGTCATCGGCACGCTCGCCGGCCGGCCGGCTGTCATCATCACCTTCCTCGAAGGGCTTTCGCTGCGGCGGCCGACAGCGACGCATTGCGGCGAGGTCGGCAAGGCGTTGGCGCAGTTGCATCTGGCCGGCGCCGATTTTTCGATGACGCGTCCGAATGCGCTGGCCATCGACGGCTGGCGCAAGCTTTGGAATGCATCCCGCGACCGCGCCGATGAAGTCGAGCCAGGTCTTGCGGCCGAGGTCGATGCCGACTTCGCCGATTTCGAGCGCAACTGGCCGAAAGACCTGCCGCAAGGCATCATCCATGCCGATCTTTTCCCGGACAACGTCTTCTTCCTCGGAGAAAAGCTTTCCGGTCTGATCGATTTCTATTTCGCTTGCGACGACCTCTACGCCTACGATGTCGCTACCTGCCTCAATGCCTGGTGCTTCGAGAAGGATTTTTCCTTCAACCTCACCAAGGGCAAGGCGTTGCTTGCCGGCTATCAGAGCGTGCGTCCCCTAAGCGACCAGGAGAAGGCGGCGCTGCCGATGCTGGCGCGCGGTTCGGCGCTGCGCTTCATGCTGACCCGGCTGTACGATTGGCTAACCGTGCCCGATGGCGGGCTGGTGATGAAACGCGACCCGACCGAGTATATCCGCAGGATGCGGTTCCATCGGGCGATCAGATCTCCTTCGGAATATGGATTGGCCTAATATGGGGTATCATGAGCAAGCAGGTTGAGATCTTCACCGACGGTGCCTGTTCGGGCAACCCCGGTCCCGGCGGCTGGGGCGCGATCCTGCGCTTCAATGGCACCACCAAGGAGCTTTCCGGAGGTGAGGCCGAGACGACCAACAACCGCATGGAACTTCTCGCCGCCATCTCGGCGCTGAACGCGCTGAAGGAACCTTGCGCGGTCGAGCTTCACACCGACAGCAAATATGTCATGGACGGCATCTCCAAGTGGATCCACGGCTGGAAGAAGAACGGCTGGAAGACCGCCGACAAGAAGCCTGTGAAGAACGGTGAGCTCTGGCAGGCTTTGGATGAGGCCAACCGGCGCCACAAAGTCACCTGGAACTGGGTCAGGGGTCATGCGGGCCATACCGAGAACGAGCGTGCCGACGAACTCGCGCGCGAAGGCATGGCGCCGTTCAAGAAGGGTCCATTCAAGCCTGCTGTGGCCTCAAAGCCAGCTGTGCAGACAAAACAGCCGGCAGTCGCAAAGGTGCGGCGCTCAACCCAGAGCTATTGATCCCGAGAGCGGGGCGGCTCTCGCCCGAGTACCTCTGTCGTGCCGATCCTCTACTACGTCACGCATCCCCAGGTTCAGCTTGATGCCAATGTTCCAGTGCCGGAATGGGGGCTATCCGACATCGGACGGGCGAGAGCGTTTGCCATGCTCGATCAGCCCTGGGTCGGGTCGATCCGCCGTATCGTGTCGTCGGCCGAACGCAAGGCAATGGAAACCGCCGGGATACTCGCAGCGCATCTGCGTCTTGCCATCGAGGTGAGAGAACGGATGCACGAGAACGATCGCCCGGCAACGGGCTTTCTGCCGCCGCCGGAGTTCGAAGCGGTCGCGGACCAGTTCTTTGCCAATCCACACAAAAGCATTCGCGGATGGGAAAGAGCCAACGAAGCCCAGCAGCGTATCGTGAGCGAGGTTGACACGGTGCTCCGCACCAACGACGCCGACGACATTGTTTTCGTGGGTCATGGAGGCGTGGGAACGCTGCTGTTGCTATCCCTCAGTGGTCGCGAGATCAGCCGCGAAGCGGATCAGCCAGCCGGTGGCGGCAACTGTTTTGCTTACGATATCGGCGTTCGCGACATTATCCATGGATGGCGGCCGATCGACAGGATGCCTTGATCAGTAGGCGTACGCATAGGGCTAGGACGGACTTTTCTGGTGGCTGTGCAGTTGCTCAAGGATATGGATGGGAGTAATATTTCCTACTATAGAGCAATGTAATGAGGACGCAGCGTGGCAAACGTGGAAAAAATGAGCGTGGCTGTGACCCCGCAACAGGCCGCCGTCATGCGAGAAGCTGTGGAAGCGGGCGAGTATGCCACTGCAAGCGAGATTGTGCGTGAAGCGGTGCGAGATTGGTTGGCCAAGCGCGAACTGCGGCATGACGATATCCGCCGGCTGAGGCAGCTGTGGGATGAAGGCAAGGCAAGCGGGAGACCGGAACCTGCGGATTTCGATGCGTTGCGAAGGGAAGCTCGGCGAAAGCTGACGGAAGCCCCGCCGAATGGCCGTTAGGCTAGTCTGGTCACCTGCGGCCAGGGCGGACCTCATCGACATCTACGTGATGATAGGCAGCGAAAACATACGGGCCGCCGATCGCTATTATGATCAGATAGAAGCGCGCGCCATGCAGCTGGTAGACCAGCCGCGCATGGGTATTAGGCGACCGGACATCAGGTCTTCCGCACGAATGCTGGTGGAGGCGCCGTTTGTACTGCTCTACGAAACGATTCCGGACACCGACGACGGCCCTGTTGAGTGGGTTGAAATCGTCCGTGTGGTGGACGGCCCGGCGGGATCTGAACCGTTTGTTCTAGCTGTCTAACGTATCAGCAGTGCTGTGCCCCAAAGCCCGAGCGCGAACACCGTGTGCGACACCAAATTGAGCGCTCGGATCAGCATCGGATTGGGTCGCTTCGATGCGGCCCAGCCGGCGCCCATGCCGGGCGCCAGCAGGAACCAGCCGGCGCCGACGGTGACGATGCCGAGGATGAAGGCCGGCAGGAAGGTCGGCGCGGCAAGCCAGCCTGCGCCGGCCAGCACCACCAGGATGACGCCGTAGACGATGCCGACAAAATAATGAAAGGCCCAGCCCAGCGCTTTTTCATGCGCGTAGGGCGCTGCACCGCCGATATCGTCGTGAAAGATCTTGTCGCGCAGATGCCAGACCCAGCGACCGACCGGCCCCCAGTTCGGTCGTGGTTGGCCGAACGCCTTGTGCAGGAAGATGGCCCACAGGTCCATCGCCACGGTGGCGCCGATGCCGATCGCGATAGCGCGCCAGAAGATGTCAAACATCGCTAAGTCCCCCCAAAGGCAAGCTCCGGACTACAGGCGCGATCGTAGTTGCGGTCCCACGCCCGACGCCGCGCTGAAGTTCAGAGCTGCCCCAGAATATGAGCCGCGCCGGACTCGTCGACACCGGGCTTGGTCTCGACATTGAGTGCTGTGACCTTGCCGTCGTCGACGATCATCGAAAACCGCTTCGAGCGCAGCCCCATGCCGCCTGCGGAAAGGTCATTGTCGAGGCCCACCGCCTTGGCGAAATCGCCACTGCCGTCGGCGAGGAACAGGATCTTGCCCTCACCGCCGGTGAATCGCGCCCAGGCGCCCATGACGTGCACATCGTTGACCGAAACGACAGCGATGGTGTCGACACCGCGCGCCAGGATGGCGTCATGGTTTTCTAGATAGCCGGGCAAATGGTTGTTGCTGCAGGTCGGCGTGAAGGCGCCGGGAACCCCAAACAGCACGACCTTCTTGCCCGAGAAGATCTCGGCCCCGGTGATCGGCTTGGCGCCATCGGCGGTCATCGTCTTGAAGGTCACATCAGGCAGCTTGTCGCCAACGGAAATGGTCATGAATTCCTCGCTTGGGAAAATTGGGAAGGATGTGTCATTGCGTAGCGAACTCAACGGCTTCCTGCAACCGTTCGGGCAGGCTGGATCAAGGGAAAGGCAGAACCCCTTCGACCGCGCCTGCCGAACTCGTCAGCGTATAGTGAAGCCCGCCATCCGTCGGCGTCGTCGACGGGCGATCGAGGATCGGCACTGTGAAGATCAGCTTGCCGTCCTTTTCGCTGCGCGCCGGAGTGCCGAACATGTAGTCCCGCTCGCCGGCAACGAAGAAATCCGCTGCTTCCGGGTCGCCGGGGAAGCTTGCCTCGACAATCAGCGTCTCATGGTCGCCCGGCAGCACATTGATGCCGAAATCGGACCTCGCGGGCGCCGGCAGTGCCGTGAAACTTGCCTTCACCAGCGCCGCGTCCTCGGCATTGTCCGGATCGGAAGCAGGGTCGACGGTCAGCCGCGTCTGCACCGGAATGCAGATCGTTTCGCAGATGCCGAGAAAGATGTCGGCATCGATCACCGCCGGCTGGTTCGGCGTCGCCAGCGTGAATGTCACCGGCAGGGAAACCGGATAATTGTAGCCAGCCCATTTGCCATAGCCGTCATCATGGCGCTGGGGGGCAGGAAACGACAGAGCGGCGTCGGCGATGTTGGTGCTGCCTGAGATGTCGAGCTGCGGCGGCACTCCCGCGTCGCCCGGATCGCGCCAGTATGTCTTCCAGCCGGGCTTGAGCGCTATGTCGAGAACGCCCTGGATGCGGCCGGCGTCATCGGCTTTGCCTGATGTCACCAGCCGGACCTTGCCGCCTTCGCTGTTGTACCATGCGGATGAAGAGGCGGCGGCGGGAAGAGCGGTTGCAGATCCGATGGCAGCGCCGAGCAGCAGGATTTTCAAGCTTTGCATGGCGGTGATTTGATCGTCCGTTCGTGGCCGCGCAATGATCTCATGGCCTTGCCGGTATCATATTTGCGTGACTTTGAGGGGAGAAATGCTCGATCCGACGCCACAGGCTTTGGTCGAATCCCGCACAGCGCATCTTTTCGACGCTTTGGAAACGCGTTACGCTCCCCTTCATGGACTTGTTGCGCCACAAGAAGACGGTCGCCAGCCGCGGCTTTCTCGACGATCAGTTCCTGATTGCCATGCCCGGCATGAAGGACGACCGTTTCACGCGCTCGGTCATCTATGTCTGCGCGCACTCGGATGAAGGCGCCATGGGCCTGATCATCAACCAGACGCAGCAGATGTTGTTTCCGGACCTGCTGGTGCAACTGGGCATCATGAACGAACAGGAGGCGATCCGCTTGCCGGCGCAAGCCCGCGACTTCGTCGTGCGCAATGGCGGGCCCGTTGACCGCAGCCGGGGCTTCGTCCTGCATTCGGGCGACTACCGGGTGGAATCGTCGCTGACCGTTTCGGACGACATCTGCCTGACCGCGACCGTCGACATATTGCGCGCCATATCGTCCGGGCGCGGGCCTCGTCACGCGCTGATGGCGCTCGGCTATTCCGGCTGGGGCGCCGGCCAGCTGGAGACCGAGATCGCCGAGAATGGTTGGCTGACCTGCCCGGCCAATGCCGAGCTTCTGTTCGACACCGACATCGAGCGCAAATACGACCGGATCCTCGCCGCGATCGGCATCGATCTCGCCCATCTCAGTCTCGCCGCCGGGCACGCCTAAGCCTCTTACGCTTGCGTCAGCGGATACTGTTCCTTCAGCGTCTTCAGCACCTGGTCGCCCGGCATCGGCGCGCCGAACATGAAGCTCTGCACATATTCGCAGCCCATCTGGCGCAGTTCCAGCGCATCGCTTTCGTCAGAAATGCCCTCGGCGACGACGGACAGGCCGAGTTCATGTGCCATGTTGACCATCGATTTGAGCAGCACCGCGCGCTTCGGCGTGTTGTCGTCGACGAAGCTCTTGTCGATCTTGATGGTGTCGAAGGGGAAACGCGTCAGATAGGCCAATGAGGAATAGCCAGTGCCGAAATCGTCCAGCGACAGGCCGATGCCGAGCTGCTTCAGCTTGGTCAGCACATGGGCGGTCTGCTCGGGATTGTCCATGACAAGCGATTCGGTGAGCTCGAGGCGGAAGCAGCGCGGCTTCAGATTGGCCCGCGCGATGACCGAGCGGACATCGCTCACCAGATCGCGGCGGATCAGCTGGCGGCTGGACAAATTGACCGAGACCGACAGCGGCGCGTCGCCGATCTGCTTCTGCCAGCCGGCAAGGTCTTCCGCCGCCTGCTGCATGGCGAACAGGCCAAGCTGTACGATCAGCCCGCAGCTCTCGGCGACCGGGATGAAATCCGCCGGCGGGATCATGCCGCGGCGTGGATGGTCCCAGCGCAGCAGGGCCTCGAAGCCGGCGACGCTGCCATCCTCGAGCCTCACGATCGGCTGATAGGCGAGCGTGAATTCGCGCCGTTCGATGGCGCGGCGCAGGTCGGATTCGAACTGCAGCCGGTCGGTGCCGACGGTGCGGAAGGCGGGGCGGAACGGCTCGATCCTGTCGCCGCCGAAGCGCTTGGCCTGATGCATGGCAAGCTCGGCATCCTTGACCATGTCCTCGGCCGACATCTGCGGCGAATTCCAGGTGATCAGTCCGATCGACGCGGTCAGCACGATTTCGCGCTTGGCGAAGGTGATCGGGTTGTTGATGGCATGCTTGATGGCGTCCGCCACGGCCGCAATGCGGGCCGGATCCTGTTCGGAAAGCAGCATCAGCGCGAACTGGTCGCCGGCAAAGCGCGAAAGCGAATCCTTCGGCTTGAGCAGCCGATGCAGCCGGCGCGCGATTGTCAGCAAAATAGTGTCGCCGGCTGAGATGCCGAGCCCGTCATTGACCTGCTTGAAACGGTCGATATCGATAACGAAGACGGTCGGGCGCACTTTTTCCTCGGTGCGCGCGATCGAGATGATCGCTTCCAGCCGGTTCATCAACAATTCGCGGTTCGGCAGGCCGGTCAGATTGTCGTGCACGGCGTCGTGCAACAGCCGCTCTTCGGACTTCTTCTGCTCGGTCACGTCGACCATGGTGCCGACGCAGCGGATGACCTCGCCGTCCGATCCGATCACCGGGCGCGCGCGCAGCGAAAACCAGTGATAGTGGCCGTCGGCACCGCGCAGGCGGAAGTTCTGCGACACCCGGCCGCGCCGGTGTTCGAGCACGACGTCGAGCGTCGTGCGGAACGTGTCGCGGTCGTCGGCATGCAGCACCGGCAGCCAGTTGCGCGCGGCACCGCCGAGGCTGTTGGGCGCCAGGCCGAGCTGGATGCTGACATCGGGTTTGGTGACGACGCGGTCGCGCAGTACGTCCCAGTCCCACACCGTATCGCCCGATCCGGCGACAGCCAGCGCCTGCCGCTCGAGGTCGGAGAACAGCCCTTGATGCAGCGCGCCGCCGGCGAAGGCATGCTGCATGACGGTGAAGCCGATCAGAAGGATGATCAGGATCAGCCCGCCGCCCAACGCCGGCTGGGCGATGTCGTTGTCGAGCATGCCTGTGATCGCCATCCACGATCCGCATAGCCACAACAGCACCATGACCCAACTGGGCACCAGCATGATGGCGCGGTCGTAGCCGCGTATGCCAAGGAAGATGATCAGGCCGAGCCCGGTCAGGGCGGTGGCGGCGAACGACAGTCTGGCGATGCCGGCGGCGACCGCCGGATCGACGATGGCGACGCCGGCGATCAGCACCAGCCCGAGGATCCAGACCAGCGCGCCATAGCTGAAATGGCCGTGCCACCGGTTGAGATTGAGATAGGCGAACAGGAACACCACGAAGGTTCCCGCCAGCGCCACCTCCGTTCCCGCTCGCCACATCTGCTCATTGCCGGGCGATATTTCGATGATCTTGTTGAGGAAGCCGAAATCGACGCAGATATAGGCCAGAACAGCCCAGGCAAGTGCGGCAGTGGCCGGGAACATCGAGGTTCCCTTGACCACGAAAAGGATGGTCAAAAACAGCGCCAGCAGGCCTGCAATGCCGATGACGATGCCGCGAAACAGCGTGTAGGAATTGACCGAGTCCTTGTAGGATTCCGGATCCCACAGATAGACCTGCGGCAGCTTGGGCGAGGCCAACTCGGCGATGAAGGTGATCACCGTGCCGGGGTTCAGCGTCACCCGGAACACGTCGGCGTCGGGGCTGGTCTGGCGGTCGAGCGCGAAGCCTTCGCTGGGCGTGATGGCGGCGATGCGGGTCGAGCCGAGATCCGGCCAGAAGATGCCGGAATTCACCAGGCGGAAATGCGGTGCGACGATCAGCCTGTCGAGCTGCTGGTCGGTGGTGTTGGCGAGCGCGAATACTGCCCAGTCGCCGGTCGACCGCGCATCATTGGCCTCGACCTCGATGCGCCGCACGATGCCGTCCGGTCCCGGAGCGGTCGACACCTGGAAATTCTCGCCCTGGTTCCGGTAGATCTCGACGGCACCCGAAAGGTCGAGCGCGACGTCGTCGCGGGCAATCTTGATCGGCTCGACGGCGAAGGCCGACGATGCCGCGCACAGCGTCAGGATTGTCGCGAGGATAAAGGCGAACAGCGGCCCGTTTCGCAGGAAATTCGTCAAAAATCAGTCCTTCGTTCCAACGCCCGGCGGATCGTCCGCGATCCGGGCGTAGAGGTAGTGGTCCTGCCAGATGCCGTTGATCCTGAGATAGGATCGCAGAAGTCCTTCGCGCCGGAATCCGGCTTTTTCAAGCACGCGGATCGACCGGGCGTTGTCGGGAATACAGGCCGCTTCGATCCGGTGCAACCTCAGCGTATCGAAGGCGAAGCGGGTCACCACCTTGACCGCGTCGGTCATCAGGCCGCGGCCGCCAAAGCGCTCGCCGATCCAGTAGCCGACATGGCCGCTTTGCGAGACGCCATGGCGTATGTTGCCGAGCGTGATGCCGCCCGCCAGCTTGCCGCTGCTCCTCTCGAAGATGAAGAAGGCGATCGCGGTCCCTTGCGCATAGTCTTCGCGGTAGCGGCTGATGCGCAGCCGCCATGCGTTGCGGTCGAGTTCGTCGGGAGTCCAGCGCGGCTCCCATGGTTCGAGGAACGCACGGCTTTCGCCGCGCACCGCCGCCCACTCGCGGTAGTCATTGGTGAATGGTACGCGCAGCGTGACGCGGTCGCCCTTCAGCGCCGGCAGGTCACGGCGAAAGAAAGGGAGCGCGAACATGGCGCTTTGAGGGGCTTAGACGGCGAGCTTGCGGGCCGTGGTCTGCGTGCCTGCGAGCGATTCGAGGATCGTCTCGTATGGCGCCAGTGTCCCCACAGGCCCGACAGCGGTAAGCGTCGGCTTGGTCGAGAACAATCGCGACGACAGATCGGTCAGCCGCTCGACTGTCAGCGCCGACAGCCGTTCCATCAATTCCTCCTTGGCGATCGGCCGGCCGAACAGAAGCAGTTGCCGTGCGATCTGCGAAGCCCGGCTGGCCGGGCTTTCGGCGGACATGATCAGCCCGGCGCGATATTGGGCGCGCGCGCGATCGAGTTCTTCCTGCAGGATCTTCTCGCCGGCCTTCTGCAGTTCGTCGATGATGACAGGCACCAGTTCGGCGATGTCGCTCTGGCCGGTCGCGGCATGGACGCCGAAGACGCCGGTGTCGGAAAACCCCCAATGGAAGGCATAGACCGAATAACACAGGCCGCGTTTTTCGCGGACCTCCTGGAACAGGCGCGACGACATGCCGCCGCCGAGGATCATCGACAGCACCTGCGAGGCATAGAAATCGCGCACATGATAGGCGCGGCCTTCGAACCCCAGCACGATCTGCGCGTCCATCAGGTCGCGGTCCTCGCGGAAGTCGCCGCCGACATATTGCGCATATTGCGGGATGGTGCTGTCGGCCTTGCTGCGGAAGCCGCCGAGCTGCTTTTCGACCTCGCGCACGAAATTGTCGTGCTTGATGTCGCCGGCAGCGACGATCACCATGCGCTCGGCGCCATATTGCCGTTCGATGAAATTGTGCAGCTGCTTCGAGGTGAAGGATTTGACGGTTTCCGGCGTGCCCAGGATCGAGCGGCCGATTGTCTGGTGGCGAAACGCCGTCTCGGTGAACCGGTCGAAGACGATGTCGTCGGGCGTGTCGTGCGCGGCGCCGATCTCCTGCAGGATCACATGCTGTTCGCGTTCGAGTTCCTGCGGGTCGAATTCGGATTCCTGCAGGATGTCGGCAAGAATGTCGACGGCCAGCGGCACATCGTCGGAGAGCACCCTGGCATAATAGGAGGTGGTCTCGACGCTGGTGGCGGCGTTGATCTCGCCGCCGACGTCCTCGATCTCCGAGGCGATTTCGAAGGCGCTTCGCCTTTTCGTACCCTTGAACGCCATATGCTCGAGCAGATGGGCCATGCCATGCTCTTCGTCACGTTCATTGCGGGCACCCGACTTGACCCAGGCACCAAGGGCTACCGATTCGATGCTTTGAAGGGTTTCGGTGGCGACTGTCAGGCCGTTCGACAGACGGCTTACCTCAACACCCATATGGCTACTACTCCCTAACGCGCCGCCCGCGCGCGGCGGCCGACGTAATCTTCCACCATTTTCAGGTCGGATGGAAGTACCGTGTATTTTTCCTCCGCTGTCATCAACCCACCTAGCCATGCGGGCAGTGCCGGCGACACGCCGCTGGCGGCTTCGACGGCGGCCGGAAACTTTGCCGGGTGGGCGGTGCCCAGCACCACCATCGGCACGGCGCCCGACGCCTTGCCTGCCGCGACATGCACGGCTGCCGCGGTGTGCGGATCGAGCAGATAGTTGCTGGCCGCGAGCGTCGAGCGGATCGTGGCGGAGACCTCCTCCATATCGGCGCGGCCGGCATCGAATTCGGACCGCATGCTGGCGATTTGCTGGGTTTCGATGGTGAAAGCGCCGGACTGCTTCAGGCCGTCCATGTAGCGCCGCACCGTCGCGGCGTCACGGCCGGAGGCCTCGAACAGCAAGCGTTCGAAATTGGACGACACCTGGATGTCCATCGACGGCGACGTGGTCGCAAAGACGCCTTTGGTTCGATATTCGCCGGTCGAAAAGGTCCGCGCCAGGATGTCGTTGTCGTTGGTGGCGATGACCAGCCGCTCGATGGGCAGGCCCATCTTCTTGGCGGCGTAGCCGGCGAAGATATCGCCGAAATTGCCGGTCGGCACGGTGAAGGAGACCGGCTTGTCCGGCGCGCCGAGCGACAGCGCCGAGGAGAAATAATAGACGATCTGGGCCATGATACGGGCCCAGTTGATCGAATTGACGCCCGAAAGCGCAACCCGGTCGCGAAAGCCGTGATCGTTGAACATGTCCTTGAGCAGGCCCTGGCAATCGTCGAAATTGCCTTCGATCGCCAGCGCATGGACGTTTTCAGCCGTCGATGTCGTCATCTGCCGCTGCTGCACCGGCGAGACGCGGCCATGCGGGAAAAGGATGAAGATGTCGGTGCGGCTGCGCCCGGCAAAGGCATCGATTGCCGCCCCGCCGGTATCGCCCGAAGTGGCGCCGACGATGGTGGCGTGCTGATCGCGTTCAGTTAGCACGTGGTCCATCAGCCGGGCCAGAAGCTGCATCGCCACGTCCTTGAAGGCGAGCGTTGGCCCGTGGAACAGTTCCAGGATGAAGGTGTTGGGGCCGGTTTGCACCAGCGGGCAGACGGCCTCGTGGCGGAAGGTGGCATAGGCTTCGCGCACCAGCCGTTCGAAAACGGGTGCCGGGATTTCGTTGCCGAGGAACGGCGACAGCACGCGGATGGCAAGATCGGGATAGGCAAGGCCGCGCATGGCGCGGATCTCGGCCGCGGAAAACCGCGGCCACTCCCGCGGCACATAAAGCCCGCCGTCGCGCGCCAGCCCAGCCAGCACGGCGTCGGAAAATCCAAGAACGGGGGCTTCCCCGCGGGTGCTCACATACTGCATGTCACAAATCCGTTACTGCTTGGCTTTTCCGTCCACCGCAAGGTGGTTAATTTCTGCGCTGGCTCAGTCGCATTTTTGCCGCGCGGTTGATATACGTCACCAGCTTTGCGAGAGGGAAGTGCAGTTTCATGGCGTTTCGTACATTCAGTGGTCGCTTTTTGGCGGGTCTTGCGCTCACCGGCTTTATGCTTGCCGCCGCCGGCTGCCAATCGGGCGACAATGGCATCCTGAACCTCGGCTTTGGCAAGAAGGATCCAACCGCGCCACCACCGCCTCAAGATCCCAAGGTACTGGCCAGCCAGTTGCAGGCCTATTGTCCCAGGGTGACGGTGCGAGAGGGCACGGCATTCTTCAACACCTATTCCAAGGACGTCCAGAAGCCCAAGCCCAAGCTCAAGAAGACCGGCGATGCAGCGCAGGATGCCGCGGCCCAGGCTGAGGCCGACGCCGCCGCTGCTACGCCACCCGACGAGTCGGCGAACATCATCTACCAGGCATCGGTCAGTGACGTGACACGCGATTGCAGCCGTGCCAACGGCCAGCTGACGATGAAGATCGCGGTCGCAGGCAAGATCGTGCCGGGACCGAAGTTCTCACCCGGCACCATCACCATGCCGATCCGCACCGCCGTGATGCACGGCACCGAAGTCCTCTACTCGCAGCTTCATCAATATCAGGTCCAGGTCACCGATCCGTCGGTCGCCACCCAGTTCGTCTTCACCGATTCCAATGTCGTCGTGCCCGAGCCGACGGCGCAGGACTATCAGGCCTTTGCCGGCTATGATGAAAACGCGCCGAAGGCGACGACGGACAAGCCGAAGAAGACCCGCAGGAAGAAAGCTGCCGCGACGAACTAAGCGGCGAACACAAGACATGGGCGGCCTATGTGAGGCCCTCCGGCCATTCTCTGGCCCCATGGACAACGGCGATGATTTCAACGTCGCTGCCGCGCACCCGGTAAACAACGATGTAGGGTGTCCGCGCTATCACAAGCTCGCGGGTTCCGACCGCTCGCCCCTTGCGTCCGATCATGGGATTTGACGCCAAGAGTTCGTCGGTGCGGCCAATTAGATCGGCTGTTAGCCGATACGCCGCAATGGGACTGTCCTGCGCGACAAAATCCTGAATCTGGTCGAGGTCATCGAGAGCCGCGCCCGTCCATGAAACCTGCATCAGGTGGGGCGGTACTTGTTCAACACCCGTTCGATATCGGCACGGCTGGCAAATTCACCACGGTCGGCCGCTTCAATCCCTGCGTTCACCTTGTCTAAAAACCGCTCCTGCCACTCAAGGGAGTGGCCGTTCTCAAGCGCATCCGCAATGACTTCCGACGCGGACAGGTTGGACCGCGCCGCGATAGCATCGATGCGGGCCTGTAGCTCTGGCGTGATTTCAAGCTCAATCGTCATGATGCAATTATCGCATAGCCATCAGGGTTTTGAAACGAAAAACCAGCCCCCAAAATTGCAGCATCGCATCCTACCACTCTGAAGCACGAGAACGGTAGGCCGACCGGGCGAGAAAAGTCCCGCCACGAGGGCGGAATTCAATCATACCTCAGGCGTCCGCCGACCACTCCGACAGCGCCGCGATCACGCTTTTCAACTCCGCCCAACGGCGGATCACCGTCTCGGCGCCGGCCTCGGTCAACGCGTCGGCATGGCCGGGATAGCTGTGGGCGGCGCCGGTGAAGCCGATCACCCGCATGCCGGCCGCCCTGGCGCCGTGGACACCATGCACGGAATCCTCGATGACGAAAGTGTTCGCCGGGGTGGCGTTGAGTTTCTCCGCCGCGAACAGGAACACGTCGGGCGCCGGCTTGGTTTTCCCTGTCGGTGTTTCCATCGCGGAAAAAATGCGGTCCTTGAAGAATGGCAGCAGGTGCACTTTCTCCAGCATGAATTCGATGCGCTCGGAGCGCGAATTCGAGCAGACGCAGCGCGGCGCGGTTACCGCGGCGACCGCCTCGCGTACGCCATCGATGGCGCGGACGTCGCTGCGCAGTTTGCGGTCGACCAGCTCTTCTGCGCGGTCGATCAGCGAGACCTGGAACGGGATGCTGGATTTCTCCTCGACCCGCATCATGATGTCCTTGAACGTCAGACCAGCGTAGGTCTCGGCGAGTTCTTCCGCAGAGATTTCGTACCCGGCCAAGGTCAGCAGCTCCGCCTCGACGCGGGCGGCGATGATTTCGGAATCGACGAGAACGCCGTCGCAATCGAAGATGACAAGGTCTGGCTGGGGCATGGTGATCCGGACAATGGGAGGATGAAATGGCCTCGGGAGGCTCAGGCGGCGCGGCATACACCAACAGGGCCGCGTTCGCAAACTCCGCAGTCTTCACCGAATATTTACGCTGATCGGTAACCATAACGGAGAGTAAACAGTAACGCGTGCCTTGGGTGTCAGAATGTCTGCCGTGCGTCTTCTCGACGAGCTATCCCACGCTCCCCAGCAATCCGAATGGCTGGACACGATCCTCAAGGGCGATTGCGTCGCGGCACTCGACCGGCTGCCCGAAAAGTCGATCGACGTCATCTTCGCCGATCCACCCTACAATCTGCAGCTCGACGGCGACCTGCACCGGCCGGATCAGTCCAAGGTCGACGCCGTCGACGACGACTGGGACCAGTTCGAGAGTTTCGAGGCCTATGACGCCTTCACCCGTGCCTGGCTGCTGGCGGCGCGCCGGGTGCTGAAGCCGAACGGCACCATCTGGGTCATCGGCTCCTATCACAACATCTTCCGGGTCGGCGCCAAGATGCAGGATCTCGGCTTCTGGATCCTCAACGATGTGGTCTGGCGCAAGACCAACCCGATGCCGAATTTCCGTGGCCGCCGCTTCCAGAACGCGCATGAGACGATGATCTGGGCGTCGCGCGACCAGAAAAGCAAGGGCTATACCTTCAATTATGAAGCGATGAAGGCGTCCAACGACGACATACAGATGCGCTCCGACTGGCTGTTTCCGATCTGCACCGGCGGCGAGCGGCTGAAGAACGACAATGGCGACAAGCTGCATCCGACGCAGAAGCCGGAAGCGCTGCTCGCCCGCATCATGATGGCCTCGACCAAACCGGGCGACATCGTGCTCGATCCCTTTTTCGGCTCCGGCACCACCGGCGCGGTCGCAAAACGCCTCGGCCGCCATTTCGTCGGTATCGAACGCGAGATGGCCTATATCGACGCCGCCAACGAGCGCATCGACGCGGTGCGGCCGCTGGATGGCGCGGACCTCACCGTGCTGACCGGCAAGCGTGCCGAGCCGCGCGTTGCCTTCGTCAGCCTGATCGACACCGGCCTGATGATGCCGGGTGCGACGCTCTACGACGCCAAGAAGCGCTGGGCGGCCAAGGTGCGTGCCGACGGCACGGTGGCGATCGGCGACAGCGCCGGCTCGATCCACAAGATCGGCGCCGAAGTGCAGGGGCTGGATGCCTGCAACGGCTGGACCTTCTGGCATTATGAGCGCAGCGGCGGCCTGACCCCAATCGACGAGCTTCGCCGCATTGCACGGCTTGGCATGGAGCGGGCAGGGGCCTGAGCCCCTGCCAATTGCTTCGAATTTTGTTGATTCAAAAGCTCAACGGATCGCTGGAAGCGATTCAAATCACGCCTTGATTCCGAGACGTTCAAGGTCTGCTTGAAGCGTCTTCGCATCGGTGAACAGCACCGACTGCCAGCCGGCCGCCTTGGCGCCGTCGACATTCTTCTGGCTGTCGTCGATGAACAGCGTCGCGGCCGGTTCGAGGCCGAACGCGGCGACGTGATGGTCGTAAATGCCGCGATCCGGCTTGATCATGCCGATCTCGCCCGAGATGGTGACGCCGCGTGGCCGCTCGAGAAAATCGAAGCGCTCGCGGGCCTCGGCCAGCGTGTCGCTGGCAAAGTTGGTCAGCATGGTGACGTCGTGGCCGCTCTCGATCAGGCCGACCATGATGGCAACGCTGTCGTCATAGGCATGCGGCACCATTTCGTGCCAGTGGCGGCGGAAACCGCGGATGTTTTCCGCTTGATCGGGATGGTCCGCTATCAGCAGCGCCTCGGCCTCTTCCCAGGTCCGGCCGCGATCCTGCTCGATGTTCCAGTCATGCGTGCAGACATTGTCGAAAAACCACTTTCTCTCCTCGGCATCCGGAATGAGGCGGCTGAACGGAATGTTGGGATCGTAGTGGATCAGCACTCTGCCGATGTCGAAAACGATGTGGCGTATTTCAGTCATGGGGCCTCTTTGCACTGTGTGGCGACGGCTTTTTCGTCGCGCCGGGTATCGCAGTCTCGATTGCCTTTTTCATGACGGTGGGCAGCGCCTCGCCGGAAATCTCGTGGGCGGGCGACCAGAAATGCCCTTCCGGCGCATCACCTTTGATGAGGGCGTGAAAGACTTCGAGTTCGAGAGCGAAATGCGTGAAGACATGGGCAATCTGGCCGGCACGCCGCCAGTTGGCAGAGAAAGGCGCAGCCGCTTCCGTGGTCCCCCCATCGATCCGTGCGGTCCAGCTCGTCGTCGGCACCTCGGTCATGCCGCCAAGCAAGCCCTTCTCCGCCCGTTTGCGCAGAAGGATGGCACCGTCGCCCCGCACGGCGACGAAGGCCGCGCCGCGTCGCAGGGGCTTGTCGGCCTTGGGCAGGCGCACCGGAAAATGTTCGGGATCGCCTGAAATGACGGCGCTGCAGTCTTCGCGCAGCGGGCACAGCATGCAGCGCGGCCGGCGCGGCGTGCAGACAGTGGCGCCGAGATCCATCATCGCCTGGGCGAAGTCACCTGGTCTTGTCCCTGGCACCATGCGCTCGACATGGGCGCGTATCTCGGGCTTGGCCTCGCTCAGCGGCGTCGTGATCGAAAACAGCCGGGAGATGACGCGTTCGACATTGCCGTCGACGACGGCGGCGGGGCGGTCGAAGGCGATCGCCGTAATCGCCGCCGACGTATAGGCGCCGATGCCGGGCAGCTCTCTCAAAGCCGTCTGCGTGTCGGGAAACCGGCCGCCACGCTGGGCCACCAGATCGGCGCAGGCCTTGAGATTGCGGGCGCGGGAGTAGTAGCCGAGCCCGGCCCAGGCCTTCATCACGTCTTCGGTCGGTGCCGCGGCCAATGCCTCGACATCAGGCCATTTCTCGACGAAAACCCGGAAATAGGCCTTCACCGCCTCGACCGTGGTCTGCTGCAGCATGACTTCGGACAGCCAGATGCGGTAGGGATCAGGCCTCACGCCGCGCGCATGCTCAATTGGCGTGATGCGCCACGGCAACTCACGGTGATGCACGTCGTACCAGCCAAGCAGGCGGGATGCGATATCGTCGCTATCTCCAGATGCGACTGGGCTATCTCGGGATGCGGTCTTGCGGGTCTGGTCTGCTGGTGCCATTGATCGGGAATTGGCCTTGGCCGATACGGATGAACGTCGTGGCTGGAGAACGTACATGGCAGGGAGAACGCCCTACGGCAATCCCGTCCCGGTCAGCGATCTTGCGACCAAGATCCTCGATCCGGTGCTGCGCAAGCGTGCCGGCATTTCGATCGGCCTCGTCCAGTCATGGGAAGAAATCGCTGGGCCACGGCTGGCCAGCCATTCGCGTCCCGAAAAAATCCAGTGGCCGCGCCGCATGCATGAGGACGATCCGTTCGAGCCGGCGGTGCTGGTCATCGCCTGCGAAGGCATGGCGGCGCTGCACTTGCAGCACGAGACCGGCGAGATCATCAACCGGGTCAACGCCTTCCTCGGCTTCACCGCCATCAACCGCATCAGGATCCTGCAGAAGCCGGTGACGGCCGACAAAGGGCGGCGCAAACCGGCCCTCAGGCCGCTGACAGCAGCCGAGAAGACGAAATTGTCCGGCACTGTCGGCTTGGTCGACAATGATGGACTGCGCGCCTCGCTGGAAAGACTTGGCGCCACCATTATCGGGGAGAGGAAGCCATAAGCCCCTTGAAGAACGCCATGGATTCGTCGTCAATATCTCGCTTTCGTGATCGCCTTTGTCAGGTTTGGAGATTGGATTGGGGATCGAGATGCCTTAATTCGCGCCAACTCTCGCCTTTTCGTGTCTTTGCATTGCAAAATCCAACCCTTGTCAGGTGATTCGTATGAACCGTCCCCCGTTTGGCCAAAGTCTGTCTCGCAGAAACGTTCTGTCTTCGCTGGCGGCCATTCCGGCGGTTGCCCTGCTCGCCGCCTGCAGCGACTCCAGCGAGGAGGCCAAGGCCGCGGATGTGAAGCCAGCGGCCCCGGCCGCTCCCGCCAAGCCTGCGACGGCGGCCACGCCGGCCGCCGCTACCGCGCCGGAAGCCCAGGGCACTGTGGATATGGCGGAATTGCTGAAGCCGGGTGCACTGCCCGACAAGCAGCTGGGCAAGGATGACGCCAAGGTCACCATCGTCGAATACGCCTCGATGACCTGCCCGCACTGCGCGCATTTCGCCGAGACCACCTTTCCGGATCTGAAGACAAAGTATATCGACACCGGCAAGGCCCGCTACATCCTGCGCGAATTCCCGTTCGATCCGAGTGCCGAAGCCGGTTTCATGCTGGCGCGCTGCGCCAAGGATAACTATTACCCTATGGTCGACGTCCTGTTCAGGCAGCAGGCGAACTGGGTTGGCGTTCAGAACACCAAGGATGCGCTGCTGCAAATCTCGAAGCTCGCCGGTTTTACACAGGAGTCCTTCGAGGCCTGCTTGACGGACCAGAAACTTCTGGACGATGTGAGATCGGTCCAGAAGCGTGGCGCCAATGAATTCAAGGTCGACTCGACACCGACCTTCTTCATCAACGGTAAGACCTACAAAGGGGCGATGTCGATTGAGGAAATGTCGGCCATCATCGACCCTCTGCTCTGATGTCCAGTCAGCACTGAGGCGGCGGCGCTTCGGCGTGCGCGGCTTCTTGTCGTGCCGCGAATTCTCATCGCAAAATCACCGACATCCGCTTAATGGGCGGCGCGAATGAAGTTTTCGCGCCTTCGCCTCCTCGGTTTCAAGTCCTTCGTCGAGCCCGGCGAGTTCGTCATCGAACGCGGACTGACCGGCATTGTCGGGCCGAATGGCTGCGGCAAGTCGAACCTTGTCGAGGCGCTGCGCTGGGTGATGGGCGAAAGCTCCTACAAGAACATGCGCGCGTCCGGCATGGACGACGTCATCTTTTCCGGTTCGGGCACGCGCCCGGCACGCAACACCGCCGAAGTCACGCTTTTCCTCGACAACAGTGACCGCTCGGCGCCCGCTGCCTTCAACGATGCCGACGAACTGCAGGTGTCGCGCCGCATCGAGCGCGAGGCGGGCTCGCTCTACCGCATCAACGGCAAGGAAGCGCGCGCCAAGGACGTGCAGCTTCTGTTCGCCGACCAGTCGACCGGCGCGCGCTCGCCGTCGATGGTCGGCCAGGGCCGTATAGGCGAACTGATCCAGGCCAAGCCGCAGGCGCGCCGCGCGCTGCTCGAAGAGGCGGCTGGCATTTCCGGCCTGCACACCCGCCGTCACGAAGCCGAACTGCGGCTGAAGGCGGCCGAACAGAACCTTGAACGGCTGGACGATGTCGTCGGCGAGCTGGAAAGCCAGATCGAAAGCCTGAAGCGCCAGGCGCGCCAGGCCTCCCGCTTCAAGAACCTGTCCGCCGATATCCGCAAGGCCGAAGCAACGCTCTTGCATCTGCGCTGGACGCTGGCCAAGACGCAGGAAGGCGAGGCGCGTTCGGCGCTTGCCGTTGCCACGGCACTTGTCGGCGACCGTGCCGCCGCCCAGATGGCTGCCGCCAGGGAGCAAGGCATCGGCGCTCACCGCCTGCCGGATCTGCGTGACGCGGAAGCCGCCGCGGCCGCCGCCTTTCAGCGCCTGTCGATCGCCAAGTCGCAGATCGAGGAGGAAGCCGGCCGCATCCGCGCCCGTCAGAGCGAACTCGAGCGCCGGCTGCAGCAGCTCGACGGCGATATCGCCCGTGAGGAGCGCATGGTCCGCGACAATGCGGATATCCTCGAACGCCTTCGCACCGAAGAAGCCACGCTCAATTCCGAAAATGCCGGCGCCGCCGAGCGCGAGGCCAGCACCCGCGCCGCATTCGAACAGGCGGCATCGACGCTTTCGCAAAGCGAGGCCAAGCTCGCCGCGCTGACCGCCGAGCGGGCAGAGGCCGCCGCCTCGCGCAACCAGATCGAACGGACGCTGCGCGACACCGCCGAGCGCCGCGACCGCTTCGCGCGCCAGCTTGCGGACGTCGATCGTGAATTGTCGGAGATACTCTCCAAGGTCGCCGGCCTGCCGGACCCGGCGGAGAAGCGCGTGCTGGTCGAGCAGGCCGTAGCGCTGCTGGAGGAAGCCGAGGCTGCCGTATTGGACGCCGAACACTCGGTGATCGATGCCCGCGCCACGGAAAGCGCTGCCCGGCCGCCGCTTCAGGATGCCAGGGCCGAGCTGGCGCGGATCGAGACGGAAGCGCGCACGCTGGCCAAGATACTCAATGCCGCAAGCGGCGACCTTTTCCCGGCCGTGCTGGAACAGATCAGCGTCGATCGTGGCTTCGAGACGGCGCTGGGTGCGGCCCTTGGCGAGGACCTCGACGTCCCGCTCGACCGCAGCGCGCCGGTGCATTGGGGCGAAAGCGGAATCCAGCCTGGTGACGCGGCTCTGCCTGAGGGCGCAAAGAGTCTTGCCAGCGTGGTTCACGCGCCGGCACAGCTCGCCCGCCGCCTGGCGCAGATAGGTATCGTCGAGTCAGGCGATGGCCGCCGGCTGCAGGCGCTTCTTACTCCCGGCCAAAGGCTGGTCAGCCGCGAGGGCGCGCTCTGGCGCTGGGATGGCTTTACCGCCAGCGCCGACGCACCGACCGCCGCCGCGCAACGGCTGGCGCAGAAGAACCGGCTGGCCGAACTCGATGCCGAAGCCGTGCAGGCGACGCTCGTCCTGCGCCAGGCCGAGGAAGCGCTCGCGCAAGCCGAGCAGGCGCTTCACCTGGCGAGCGAGGCCGAGCGCAACGCGCGCCAGGCCGGTCGTGACGCCCAGCATCGGCTGGACGCTGCCCGCAACGCGCTGGCCGGGGCCGAAAAGGCCGGCGGCGAATTGCAGAGCCGGCGCGCGGCACTGGACGAGGCGCGCGCCCGCATCGTCGACAGCCATGAGGAGACCTCGGCCGCCTTCGCCGAGGCCGAGATGCTGCTACAGGACGCGCCCGATCTCGGCGACCTGCAATTGCAGCTCGAACAGTCTTCGGCCAATGTCGCCCGCGACCGCGCCACGCTTGCCGATGCGCGTGCCGTCCATGAGGGTCTGCGGCGCGAAGCTGAGGCGCGCGCGCGCCGGCTCGATGCCATCGGCGCCGAGCGCAGCAATTGGCTGGAGCGGGCCGAAAACGCCTCGACGCAGATCGCATCGCTTGGCGAGCGCAAAGCCGAGGCCGAGGCCGAACGCGAGCGACTGGCGGATGCGCCCGATGAAATCGACGCCAAGCGGCGCGCCTTGCTGTCGCAGCTCACCGAGGCCGAGACCTTGCGCAAGGCGGCGGCCGACCGTTTGCAGGAAGCCGAGAACCGGCAATCCGAAATGGACAAGGCCGCCACCGGCGCCATCCAGTTCCTGGCCGAGGCACGCGAAACCCGCGTTCGTGCCGAAGAGCGGCTGACGGCGGCCGACGAACGCCGGCTCGAGGTCGAGGCGCGCATCCAGGAGACGCTGAACACGCCGCCGCACCTGGTCATTCGCCACACCGGCCTGGAGGCTGACAGCCCGATGCCGGAAATGGCCGAGATCGAACGTCAGCTCGACCGGCTGAAGATCGAGCGCGAACGGCTCGGCGCCGTCAATCTCCGCGCCGAGGAAGAGCAGAAGGAGCTTTCCGATCGGCTCGAGGCAATCGTATCCGAGCGCGAGGACATCATCGAGGCCATCCGCAAGCTCAGGCAGGCGATCCAGAGCCTGAACCGCGAAGGCCGTGAGCGGTTGCTTGCCGCCTTCGACGTCGTCAACAGCCATTTCCAGCGGCTGTTCTCGCATCTGTTCGGCGGCGGCACGGCGGAGTTGCAGCTGATCGAATCCGACGATCCGCTCGAGGCAGGTCTCGAGATTCTTGCCCGCCCGCCCGGCAAGAAGCCGCAGACCATGACACTGTTGTCCGGCGGCGAGCAGGCGCTGACGGCGATGTCGCTGATCTTCGCGGTGTTCCTGACCAATCCGGCGCCGATCTGCGTGCTCGACGAAGTCGACGCCCCGCTCGACGATCACAATGTCGAGCGCTTCTGCAATCTCATGGACGAGATGGCCGCCACCACCGAGACGCGCTTCGTCATCATCACCCACAACCCCATCACCATGGCGCGCATGAACCGGCTGTTCGGCGTAACCATGGCCGAGCAGGGCGTCAGCCAGCTTGTGTCGGTCGACCTGCAGGCGGCCGAGGCGATGCGCGAAGCGAGCTGACGCGGTCCGGCTGTCAACTACCCGCCAGCCGCAATTCAACGCTCGATCACATCCGATAACATTTGCGTTCCAAGTCGTTTCAACGCCGGAGTGACCTCCATATATGCCTTCTTGGGCCGAGGACCGCCGGCCGATGAATGCGCCACTGCGGCTCGACGCGACCAAACGGCCCTTTTGGAAAGCGGCTTCGCCGCTCGCTTCATCATAGGAGATATCGTCATGCGCACCTTCATGCCAAAAATCATCGCGGCCGCATCGATCTTCGCGGCCATACCGCTTTCGAGCGCCTACGCTGTGGACCGTCACCACAGGGTAAAGGTCGACACCCAGACCACGGCATCGGTGCCAGCGGATCCGGAAGCGAGGGCGGCGTCAGAGCAGTTGCTCGGCGTGAAGCAGGGTATCCGCGCGGCTAGGAAAACTGGCAAGATCACGCAGGATCAAGCCCGCGACCTGATGCAGCAGGCGGATATTATCCAGCACACTGCGTCGACTTCAGTCCGTTCGAAGCTTGGGCAGATCAATGCGCTCGATCGGCGGCTTCAGGCTGCCACCGGCCAAGGAACCTACATGGGTGATGGCGCGGATGGCGGCTACTATCCAAACGGCTGACCAACACACGCCCTTCAAAAAACGGCAGCCGGCATGAGCGGCCTCCTCAACCTCACGCCGGCACCGCGACGCGGCGGTGGATGGGCCGGGCTCTGTAGGCCCTGTGCGTGGGGCAGGGCGGTGGCGCCCGCTACGATTGCACCGGATCTTTGAAAAAAAGACGGAACCATCATTGAGTCAGGCCGGTTGGCCGGGTGAGTGGTGCGAGAGCCGACCCTAAAAATAGGTTCGCGGCGCGACAAGGTTCTTCTGCTGGCGAACATAAAAACAATAGAAGCCGAACGCTGCTGCGAACCACATGAAGGCCTCACCCATAGCCAGCCGGTTGTTTGAATTGGTGAGGATGGTTAGGGCGAAGAAGACCAGTGTTGAGATGTAGCAGGACCATGCGGCCGGAGCGATAAGCTTGGCGCGCATGGCCAACAGAACCTGCCTGGCCGACCAGGTGTAGAGAAAGGCAAAGAACGCCAGTCCGACCACACCATAGCGCACGGCAATCTCCAGATAACCGTTGTGGAAGACGTTGAAGATCATTGGATGGTAGGTTCTGTTCTGCCATTCGGTCAGCCAGCTGGAGCTGGCTCCGAAGATCGGGTGGCGTTTCCATATCTCGATCGCGTCCGCCCACAGCATCAGCCGTTCCTTGGCTGCAAGCGGAACCGTTTCGCTCGCGATGGCGCGGTCGAAGGCCGGAAGGACGCCATGCCTCAAGACATCCGGAACCAAGGCCTTGGCGAAGGTTACGGTGTCGCCGGCGGTGGACGAGAAGATGTTGTGTGTTGCACCAACGCCGGCCGCCACGATCGCCAGCACGCCACACGAAATCAACAGTTCGCGGCGATGGCCTCTCGCCAGGGTCATGACTGCCAACAAGAGCAGGACGAGCGCAAGCGCTAGCCAGACACCCTTTGACCGCATCTCGATGATGTTGACGAGGGCAAACAGCAGGATGGCTGCCGACAGCGCCCAATGCAGGTTCTTGGTTGCTTTCCTCAGGTCCGTTCTTTGGGCCGTGTAAGCCATGAATTGCAGTGCGCAAAGGAAGATGAAACCGGCCGCCACCGACGCGTGGATGGGATTGTTGAAAAGCCGCGGGGTCGGTTGGATGCCTTGAAGCATGTCCGAATAGAAGGTGTCGGCCGCCAGGAAGACAAGACTGAGGATCATGAACCAGAGGACGAGCCGTGCGGGCTGCCTGACAAACAGCAGGAACGCGAAGCCGGTCGTCGCATAGAACAGCGGAAACATGTAAATGCCTTCGGCGCCACCCAACTGGTGGGTGCCGAAATAGACGATCGCCAGCCGGATGAAGACGTAGAGCGACCAACCCAGACACAAAAAGCCGACCCAACCGATCAGCGGCTTGCTGTAGGTCCACAAATCCACCCTGAACCAGCGGATGACCGCGACCAGGGCCAGCGCCAGGCCCGCATAGCGGTAGGTGTCGGCCTCGCGCCACACCGCGGAGGCCAAGCCGAGAATGGCGAGTGCCGCAAGCAACAGAAGCAAGGTGTGGCGCGGCGCGTTGTCCTTGGCATAGTCCAGGGTTTCTCGCGGCAAAGGAGGCCGCAGCAGGACGTGATGCAGGCGGCGCAGCTCGTCGCTGGCCCGCAACACTCCGGCACGCAGCCGGCTCGGCCCGCCCAGCCTTGCGAATTTGTAGCTCCCCGATGGACCGGCTATGCCGGAAATCTTGCTGCTGGCGGCGAAGCCAAGCACGTTTTGGCGGACCGAATAGACTTTCAGGCCGGTATCCCAAAATCGTTCGAGTGCGACGTCCCATGGCATTTTCATCACGGCGAGCGCCGACAACAGCCCCTGCGCCCCCTCCCGCGTCACCAGATAGGCGGCCGCCGAGCCTTGCGGGCCATGCAGCGCGCGACCGATCTCGTCGCCTTCTGTCGTCTCGACGGCGCGGATGAAGAAGCTCATGCGATGGTTGGTCAGCTTGATGACGTCGAAATCCGGGACCGCCGCGATGATGGCTTCGATGCGCGGTATGGTGTTTTCGCTGAAGAGAACGTCGTCCTCGACAATCAGGCCATGGGCGCCGCCACCGGCCAGGAAGGTTTCCAGCGCTTGGATATGGCTGCGGTAACAGGCATATTCGCCGGGCAGGATGTCGCGCCCGCTCAGCTTGCGCGCGGTTGGAAGATCGATCTCCGTCCATTCCTCCTTAGCCAGGGCGCGGCCGTCGATGGCGGCAATGCGCTGCAAGGTCAGGCCGGCCGCTTCGGCGCTGGCGACCAATTCGCTCCAGCGACCGGTCTCGCGATCGAGGTTGATGGCGAAGATAGGAAGGTTCATTGAAGTTCCATGTTGAGCCGCCGCCCCTCTTGGTCGACCTATGTATGGAAAGAGGGAGATGTTCAATACTGTTCAGACTGCAAAGTGACGATCTCGGTTTGCCCCTAGGATCCCCTGGCCGCAATCCAAACCCTGGAGAACTGTCCCTAATTAGTGTCTCACCCAAGGGGTGCACTACACCATGTTTCCGGTATAAACCGTAACTAACCCATGTGTCCGGAACGGACCCTAAAGGGATGGCTGGCCTTCCTGGAACACTATCGAACCAGTTGCATTGCTCCGTCCCCCGAGTTCCATCAATTGGTTCAGGAATTCATGGACCTGAACGATATTTGGGCCACAGATGAGCGCGAGGACGAATCCTGATCGCCTGCAAGGGATTTGAGCGCAATGAATCCTGACCCATCGCCCCCTACGGTCAGCTGCGGGCACGGCTCCGAGCGTATCAGCCGCGTCCATGATAGCGTCGGTGGTTGGTTCTCCCTCGCGCTCCCAGTCATAGGCGCTTGCCATCGTCGGGGTCCTGGAAAGTTCGGGAATAGTGCTGGTTGAACGCTTCCTCGACGCGCTCTGCCACTTCGCCAAGCGTGTAGAACTAGCCCGGATATCTCACACAGTCTTCCGGCGCGAGGCTGGCGGCAGCGATTTTGCCGGCGCTTGAGCTGCGGGCAAGGGATGTCCGCCGCTTGGAGCGGTTGGTGTGGTTCGGCGCTGTTTCCTTGCTGTTGACGGGAGGGGTGGATCGGGCCGTTCAGGCGGCGGTGACCTTGCCCCCAGTTTCTATCCAGTTTTGAGTTCGTTTCCGGCGTGGGTTGTGCCCTGCTGGGCGGGTGAAGGGACGGGCGCTGGCGCGGAGCCTTTGGCATAGCGCAGCGCGAGCGACCGTCGCGGATTGAAGGTGCCGGCGAACTCGGCCGGTGTCTGCCAGGCGATTTGGGAGTGCGGCCGCGCGGTGTTGTAATCGGCGCGCCACAGGGCGATGGCTACGCGCGCCTGAGCCAGCGAGGTAAACAGCGTCTCGTTGAGCAGTTCGTCGCGCAGTCGGCCGTTGAAGCTCTCGATGAAGCCATTCTGCATCGGCTTGCCGGGCGCAATGTAATGCCATTCGACGCGGCTCTGATCCGCCCAGGAAAGGATGGCGTTCGAGGTGAACTCGCTGCCATTGTCGCTGACGATCATCCTCGGCCGGCCGCGCTCGGTAATGAGCCGGTCCAATTCGCGGGCAACCCGCATGCCCGAAAGAGACGTATCAACGATGAGTGCCAGGCACTCTCTCGTGCAGTCGTCGACGACGGCCATGATGCGGAAGCGGCGCCCGTCGGTGAGCTGGTCCGATACGAAGTCGAGCGACCAGCGCTCGTCGGGCCTCAGCGGCACCAGCATCGGCGCCCTTGTCCCGATCGCCCGTTTGCGGCCGCCACGGCGGCGAACGGCGAGCTTCTCCTCCCGATAGAGCCGGAACAGCTTCTTGTGGTTCACGATCAGGCCCTCCCGCCTCAGCATCACGAGAAGACGCCGGTAGCCGAACCGACGACGTTCCTGCGCGATCGCCTTCATCCGCTCGCGAACCTCGCGGTCGTCCGGCCTGCTGGTCTCGTAGCGAACCGTCATGCGGCAACAGCCGATGGCTTTACACGCCCGCCGTTCGCTCATCCCGAAGCCTTCCTTCAGGCGAGCGACAGCTTTCCGCTTGG